>DASXTZ010000507.1:0-8434 GCA_036505135.1 Ignavibacteria bacterium | reverse complement strand
ACCGAATTTGCTACGGCAGTTATAACCAATAACATTATAACCGAAAATGGCTGGAGAAAAGAATGGGTTTGCCCGCAGGTTGGCTTGTGGATGAATGCGCCTTCCTCCCGCTTTCAATTTACGTATAATGATGTATGGAATAATGTGAGCGGAGATTATAAAGATATCGGAAGCTTAACGGGAATTAATGGAAATATTTCTGAGAATCCTGAATTCAAATCAAAATTTGATTTTACCTTAGAACCTGGTTCGGAATTATTTCATTCAGGAAACCCCATAATAACCAATTTGGATGGTTCACGAAGCCATTTGGGCATTGAAGGCGGCCAGGGTGTCAAATAATCATGCACGCCGCGCATAATCAGAGCTTTTAAAGTTAATACGGAATTCACACCCACCGGAATTTAAAACTTCCAAATCTCCTTCCATTTGTCCTACAAGCAAATTAACAAGACTTAACCCAAAGGATTCCGTCTTCTCAATGTTTATGTCTTTGGACATACCTATTCCGTTATCTTTGATACTTAGACTATAGTTCTTACTGTGATTGTCAAAGTCTAAACAAATGTTTATTTCACCTCTGCTGCCATTGGGGAATGCATACTTAAGCGAGTTTGATACCAGTTCATTTATTATTAAGCCAACAGGAATAGCGTTATCAATAGACATAATAATATCTTTTGAGTTAATATTTACCTTTACCCTGTCTTCAAGGATTCCAAAAGAATGCTGCAGATGCATTATAACCGTGCTTATATATTCATTAAAATCAACATATGAAAGATCTCTGGTTTGGTAAAGCTTCTGGTGAATTAATGACATGGAGTGAACGCGATTCTGGCTTTCTCTGAGCATTTGAATAGCATGTTCATCCGAAATATATTTCGATTGCAGCTTCAGAAGACTTGCCACGATTTGTAAGTTATTTTTCACCCTGTGGTGAATTTCCTTCAGTAGTATTTCTTTTTCGTCCAAAGAGCGTTTCAATGTTTCTTCAGTATGCTTTTTTGATGTTATATCCCTGATGATAGCAAGTACTCTGTCTTCACCGTTTTTTACAATCCTTGCTTCAAAATTTCTAAATCTATTTTTTAATGAAATGATGTACTCAAAGATCTGCATTTCTCCTGTATCAAGAGCTTTGCCTATATTATCCAGAAACTTTATGCTCAGGTCCGGCGGTAATAACTCTTTTATCGTTTTATCAATAAATTCCTTTGGTTCAGCGTAAAGGTTATCAGGATTAGCCGCCCTGTAATCTATATGTCTTCCTTCCCTGTCATATTCAAAAAGAACATCAGGTATATGGTTAATTAATAAGGAGTTTTTTTTCTCCGTTTCGATTAATTTTTCTGCAAGCTTAGCATACTTCTCTTCGCTTTCTTTAAGCTTGTGCTCTGATTCAAAACGGTAGAGTGCCATTCTAAGGCAGGCATTTAAATCACGTGTATCAATTGGTTTTAATAAAAAGCCGTAGGGATTGGTAGCTTTTGATCTTTCGATTGTATTATCATCAGTTTCGGAGCTGATATAGACATGAGGAATTTTATATCTTTCAGTAATAACCTTAGCGGCTTTTATTCCATCTTCAAACTCGTTTAGCCTGGTATCAATTAGTATTATATCCGGCTTTAAATCGCGGGTAAACCGCAGGGCATCTGTGCAATTATTTGCTACCCCGCATACTCCAAAACTAAGCTTTTCCAGAGCAGCCTTTAGCTTCTTTGAGCCCGCCGGGTCATCTTCAATTATTAAAATGTTTGCTATATGCAAAATAAAGAGGTCTTTAGTATTGCTTTAATTTTTCATAAGTGGTACAATAATTCAAACTTCCGAAATCTTTAAGATTTCGGAAGTTTTTAAAACAAGAGCTGGCGATGGGACTCGAACCCGCGACCTGCGCATTACAAGTGCGCTGCTCTACCAACTGAGCTACGCCAGCTTATTTTCCTTAAAAAGACTATAAATATAGCATTTTTGTAGAAAATGTTCAATGTATTCTTCTTGTCATTCCCACGGAGGCGGGAATCCAGTTTTAGTAACCACGATATTGATTGTAATAAAGACTATGATGAAGATTCTAACTTCAATAAATATTCTCTAAACTTCTCCAACGCTTTTCCTCTATGCGAAATCTTATTTTTCAATTCATCATCAAGCTCGCCAAAGGTCTCGGAATATCCATCAGGAACAAAAAGCGGGTCATAACCAAATCCTCTTTCACCGCGTTTACGGTCTATAATGTGACCCTTGCAAACTCCTTCAAAAATATTTTTGCTGGCTCCATCATAATAAATAATAACACAGCGAAACCGCGCTTTTCTATTGCTTAGATCAACATCCTTTAGCTCCGCAAGAAGTTTTTGGCAGTTATCATCATCCGAAGCATTTCCTCCCGCATAGCGCGAGGAATAAACTCCGGGCGCGCCTTTTAAATATTCTACTTCCAAGCCGGAATCATCCGCCAAAACAGGAATATTAACAATATCATGAACAGTTTTTGCTTTTATCCAGGCGTTTTCTTCGAAGGTTTTTCCGGTTTCTGCTATGCCAAGGATTTCGGGTTTATTTAATATTGAAAAAAGCTCAATTTCCATTCCATCAAGGCTTGATTTTATCTCGCTAATCTTTCCCTTATTCTTTGAAGCAATAAATAGTTTTTTCACAACATGTCATTCCCGCGCAGGCGGGAATCCAGATAATTAATTATTTTCTCCTTTGAAATTACACAGTTGAATTCCGTATAAAATTAATCTTTATGCATATGATTCTTTATACTGCAATTGATAAAGCTTCGAATATATGCCGCCAAGCTCAAGCAATTCCTGGTGTGTTCCTGTCTCTCTGATTTCCCCCTTATGCATTACAATTATTTTATCGCACTTCTGAATTGTTGAAAGACGGTGTGCAATTATAATAGAAGTTCTGCCTTCCATCAGTTTATCAATTGCATGCTGTATGAGTATTTCAGAATGAGTATCAACGCTGGAGGTTGCCTCATCAAGGATTAAAATTTTGGGGTCGTATGCCAAAGCCCTGGCAAATGTGATAAGCTGCCTTTGGCCCTGTGAAAGAGTTACACCTCTTTCCTTAACATTTTGTCCATAACCCAGCGGCAGCCTTTCGATAAAGGTATCTATGCCTATTATTTTTGCAGCATCTTTTATTTTGGTTTCGTCTATTAAGGTATTATTAAGATTAATATTATGTTTTATTGAATCAGAAAATAGAAATATATCCTGTACAACAAGCCCTATATTTTTCCGGAGATCCGATTGTTTAATATCTTTAATATTGATCCCATCTATTAATACCTCACCTTTTTGAACGTCATAAAAACGGCAAACAAGGTTCATAATAGAGGTTTTACCGGCTCCGGTAGCACCTACAAAAGCGACTTTTTCGCCCCTGTTAATTTTAAAAGATATACCCTTTAGAACATAATTATCATTAATATAAGCAAAAGAAACATTTTTAAAATCAATTTCTCCCTTGACATCCGGATGCTCAATTGGTTTTTCCGCATCCGTAATAGTTATTTTTCTATCTAACAGTCGGAAAATTCTTTCTGAAGATGCCATTGCAGTCTGCATAATGTTATATTTTTCTGATAAATCCCTTATCGGGCGGAAAAACATCTCCGAATACTGTATAAAAGAAATTAGTATGCCAATTGTTAAGATGCCCTGGATTACTTCACCCCCTCCATACCATATGATAAGGGCACCGGAAAGCGCTCCGATAAATTCAACTACAGGAAAGAAAACGGAATAATATAAAACAGATTTCTTATTAGCAGCAGTATGGTCATAGTTTATTTTTTTAAAATCTTCCATAGTCCGTTTTTCCCTATGGAATATTTTTACCACCTGAACGCCGCTGATATGCTCCTGCAAAAAAGAATTCATCTTGGCAAGGAAAAATCTTACATCGCGAAAAGCTGTCCTTACTTTTCTTCTGAAAATAATTGTGGCGTAAATTAACGGAACTACAACAGAAAGCGCTATCAATGTTAATTGCCAGCTTAAGCTGAACATAAAAAACAAGATACCGGCTATAATAAATACATCAGCAAAAACCATAACAATCCCTGATGAGAACATTTCATTGAGAACTTCAATATCATTGGTCAAGCGGGTAACAAGCCTGCCAACCGGATTTCTATCAAAAAAACTCATTGAAAGCTTCTGAACATGTTCAAATAGCTCCATTCTGAGGTCAAAAATAGTTTTTTGACCAATCCATTGCGTAAGATACGTCATTACATACTGCATAAGCCCTTGAAGCACTAATGTCCCAAAAAGAATAAGAACAATATTACGCAGCCCGATAGGATCCTTTTGGGCTATATAATTATCAATCGCAATTTTTGTTAAATAGGGGCGGATAGTGCTGAACAGCGCTACTCCAATTGTCAAAACAATAGCAATAATAACCAGCTTATAATACGGCTTCAGGTAATGAATCAAGCGCTTCATTAACCGGGCGTCATAAGCCTTACCTAAAACTTCTTCCTCGTGGTCCTCATGCGATTTATTTTCCACCTTCGGAAGTTGAGAAGAACCAAGTTCTTCCGGTGTATTATTGTTTTTTTCGTCAGCCACTATAATTTTTTTTTCTTCTCATTTTTTTTGGCTCATATCTGTGCCACGAATTATTATATTTTCATATTGATTAGAATATTAAGATTTATTCTTGTACATATAGCTTTAAGATACTCGATTCGTGGCACGGTAGGCATATATTATAATTCCTTTAATTCTTCCTCTAATAATTGTTTGAAGTAAATATCCGCGTATATACCTTCCTGCTGGATCAATGATTCATGTGTGCCGCTTTCTGCAATACTGCCATCCTTTAACACTATAATTCTATCAGAATTTTTAAGCGTTGAAACTCTGTGGCTTATTAAAACCGTAGTTCTTTCTTTCATAATATCTCTTAAACCTTTTAAAATCTCTTCTTCAGTATAGGTATCAACGGCAGAGAACGCATCGTCAAGTATTAATATCTTCGGGTTTGATAATATTGCCCGTGCTATTGATGCCCTCTGTTTTTGACCCCCCGATAAATTAATGCCTCTTTCGCCAAGTATGGTCTCAAATCTTTTTGGAAAGTTATCAACATCTTTATAGATCTGCGAAATCTTCGATGCCATAATTACCTTATCCTTATCAAATCCCTTCTCAGAATAAGCTATGTTATTTTCAATGGTGTCAGAAAATAAAAATGTTTCCTGCGGCACGTATCCTATTGATGTTCTTAAGGCTCTCAGGGAGATAGACTTAATATCCCTGCCGTCTATAAGTAATTCACCCTCGATAACTTCGAACAAACGGGGAAGAAGATTTACAAGAGTTGATTTTCCTGAGCCCGTATGCCCAATTATCCCGATGGTTTCCCCTGAAGTAATTTTTAAATTTACATTTCTTAGAACATATGGAAGGTCTCCACCGTAACGGAAGCTAACGTTTTTAAATTCTATTTCGCCGTTTAACCCGATATTTATGGGTTTATCTGAATCATTTATTGAGGGCTTATTGTCAAATACATCACATAATCTTTTCATTGATGCTTCAGCACGCTGTGTAAGGTTTATAATCCATCCCAGAGAAATAATCGGCCAGGTAAGCAGCGCAAGGTATATTATAAACGCCGTTAACTGCCCAATTGTCATCTCTCCGTTTATTATCTTATTGCCCCCAAAATATAGAACAATTATCACAGAAAAACCGGTTAAGAGGAACATTAACGGATAAGAAAATGACTGAACTTTGGCAAGAGAAAGGTTTTTATTCATATAATCTATGGAAAGTTTCTTAAAGCTTTCCGCTTCACTTTGCTCTCTAACATATGCCTTTACAACTTTTATTCCCGAAAGATTTTCCTGCGCTTTTGTTGTTAATACTGAAAATTGGTCCTGAACACGCTCGAATTTATGGTTTATACTTTTGCCAATTCTATAAACTACATATGAGATAAGGGGAATAGGCAGCACTGCTACCATTGTCAGCTCAAAGTTAAATGATATCATTAAGGATATAGCCAGCGCAAAGTTTACCATTGTCTCTGATGTGTACATAATTCCCGGGCCAAGAAAATTACGTACAGCGGAAATATCATTGGTTGCCAGAGCCATTATCTCTCCCGTGGGATGATAATGAAAATACTGCTGGTCCTGTTCTAAAATGTGGCTTAAAAAATCGTTTCTAAGATCATTTTCAATTTCTCGTGATACTATTATAATGGTTTGCCTTGTCAGGTAAAGGAAAAATCCGCTAATAATTGAAAATATTACAGCCTGAATTGCATAACTTAAAATAACACTATGGTCAACATTAACTTTCATAGCATCAACGGCTTTGGATATAACGAAAGGAATGAGATTTGTAAAAATTGCGCTTATTGTGATTACAATAATGCCAATAAACAGCTTTTTTTTATAGCGAACTAAATATGGTTTTAGGCGTTTTAGATAGGTCATTCCAGCAAAAATAAGATATTATGTTACTTATAACCATGAAATTATTATAAATATCCCAAAAAAATAAAAACCCGCTCAAAAGGCGGGTTTAATACCAAATTAAATAAATTTAAGCACTACACGTTAGGCTGAGGGGTTACCCTTAAATAAGGTTTAATTTTCTTAAACCCCTTGGGAAATTTTTTCTGAGCATCCTCATCAGAAATTGAGTTTACTATAATAACATCATCGCCATATCTCCAGTTTACAGGAGTTGCTACGCTATGATATGCCGTTAACTGTAATGAATCGATCGCCCTTAAAATTTCATTAAAATCTCTGCCCGTTGAAGCAGGATAAGTTAATGTAAGTTTAACCTTTTTGTCAGCCCCAATAACAAAAACAGAGCGGACAGTCATTTTATCATCGGCATTGGGATGAATCATATCATACAGCGAAGAAACTTTCCTGTCGTCATCGGCTATCATCGGAAAATTCATTGTAGTGTTTTGGGTTTCATTGATATCGCTTATCCATTTTTTATGTGAATCCATAGGGTCAACGCTTAAGCCGATTACTTTCACATTCCTCTTATCGAACTCGCTTTTTAGCTTTGCTACCATTCCGAGTTCTGTAGTGCAAACGGGAGTAAAATCTGCCGGATGAGAAAATAATACTCCCCATTTATCTCCCAGCCATTGGTGAAAAGAAATTTCTCCCTCAGTGGTCATTGCACTGAAGTTTGGTGCTGTGTCTCCTAATCTTATAGCCATAATAATATTAAATTAAAGTTTATAAAATAACTTAACAATTTGAGTAAAAAGGGTTTGAAGTATATTATCACTTGTTTGAAAGAACAATACAAAAATATATTATTTACACCTATGCGGCCAAAGAAATATTTTAATATTTGTAAGGGGATTTTTATCGAATTACTCCCTCTATAATCCATAAATATTATTAAAATATATCAATTTTGAAATTTTTATATTATTTTATGCTTTAAACTGTAAGGCAAATTTTATGCATAATAAAAAAATATCCATATTGGAAATTTTAAAAACCTTCTCAAAAAATGAACTTAAAGAATTTGAAAAGTTTATCAAGTCTCCATATTTTATAAAAAACTTAAAAGTTAGCCCGAATGCACTGTTTAAACTTTACAAAGAACTGCTAAAATACTATCCTCATTTTGATGAAAATAAATTAAATAAGAGAAATCTTTTTGAAAAAATTTATCCGGAAAGTGTATATAAAGATGAGATTATGAGAAATTTGATATCTGCACTGGTGAGGCTTGCAGAAGATTATATGTCTTATTCGTTATTTAAGAATGACGAATTTGAAAGAAAAAAATATCTCCTGCTGAATTTAAATAAACATAAGCTGGATAAATTATTTGAGCGCCATGAAAAAAATGTATCCGGCCTTATAGAGCAGAATAAAACAAATACAGATTATTTTATTAATAAGCATATTTTTCAGACAATTATTAATGATTTTTGCAAAGTCAGAAGAAAACCATATGACATGCAGGTGGAAGTAAATACTTTTTTCTGTTACTACCTTGCTAAGTCATTAGAGCTATACAGGAATATGGCAATAGATGAATACAACCAGAACGAAAACTTTGATTTCATTTTCCTTGACAATGTGATGAGCCATTTAAAAGACAATTCTGAATTATTGAATTCTTACCCGATGCTTTCAATTCTTTACTATGAACTTATGCTGGTTCTTTATCCCGAAGAAACTTATTACCAAAAGCTAAAAAAGCTAAAGGATACATACGTTGAAACTCTCGATATACTATCTCAATATAGTATTTATGTATGTCTTTCAAATTTTTGTGTTAAGATGAAAAACGAGGGTAAAAAAGAATATTATATGGAAAGCTTTGATCTAAATGAAGAAATCCTTAATAGAAATATTCACCGGTTAACACCATATATTCCGCTTTATTTTTTTCTG
>DASXTZ010000506.1:0-12099 GCA_036505135.1 Ignavibacteria bacterium | reverse complement strand
AGAAAAATTTTATCGATAGCAGAAATCTTAACGATAAAATCTTTACTGAATACAATACAATAATGACAATGCGCCCCGGCTTTGAGAAAAAGCTTGAAGAATACGGCATTGATTATATTATTTATCTTGACCCTGACCTGATAAGAAGACCGAATGAGCTAAAGGGGCTTGTAACTTCATATTTCAGCAGGAATGAGAATTGGAAACTGGTTTTCTGGGATGATAAATCAATGTTATTTGTAAAAAACATACCTAAGTTTGCAGATATAATAAATAAATACGAATTCAAAGTTTTTAATCCTTACACTGCCATTTTTCATCAAAAAGAATTTGAATCAAATGTGAGAAACAATCCGGATAAAGCGAGGGAAGAGATCAAGAGAAAAGCAGAAACAGAACCCGGAGGGACGTTGTATAGGGGGATGAATGATATATCTTCAAGACTCCTTCAAAATAAGTAAATTTATATACCGGTATGCCCAAATCCGCCGGAGCTTCGCTCGGTGTCTGAAATATTATCGTCTATTTCAAGCTCTGCCCTTTCAACCTTGCAAATTACCAATTGAGCAATCCTATCACCAAATTTTACAACAAACTGTTCCTTACCAAAGTTCGTAAGCAAAATTTTTAATTCACCTCTGTAATCCGCATCAATCGTGCCGGGTGAATTTATAATTCCGATATTATGTTTAAGAGCAAGCCCGCTTCTTGGCCTAACCTGACCTTCATATCCCGGTGGAATTTCAATAATAAAATTTGTCGGAATAAGTACGGTTTCCATTGGTTCCATAACTATGTCTTCCCTTGATGCGGATGATAAATCTAACCCCGAGGCATGCCTGGTGGCATATGCAGGCAGTTTGCATTCTATTGTTTTATCTATTTTTCTTATTTTGATTTTCATATAGCTATAAAAATAAAGGCAGGTTTTAACCTGCCTTTATTCGTATTTGATGATTTATCTTAATTGGTAGAGCTCAGAATTAGTCCGAAGATAATTATTGCAAGATAAACCATACCAAAGAGGGTCCAGACTATAACGTTAACAATACCAAGCCACATTCCAATTTTAGCCATAGTTCTTCCTGCTTCAGGTGATTCGCCTCTGTTAATTTTATTTATCTCACCTTTGCCCATAATCCAAGCTATTATCCCTCCTATCCATGGACATACTACCCATGAAACGATACCGGCTACCAGTGCAATTATAGCATTTGTACTTGCGCTTCCTCCGGCTGCACTTCCTCCGGTTGTTGGAGGAGGAGGCGGGGGAGTTGACATACTTGGGGGGGGAGGCGGGGGAGGTGCCCCAAAATCCTGGTTGTATATTATACGCTGTCTCATATTATTTTTCTCCGTTTATTAAAGCTGTAAAATAAAAAACCGATTTCTATTTTGCTATAGAAATCGGTAAATAATGCCAAATTATGATGCTGTTATTTTTGATCTCTTTATATTAGTTGTTTGTTCCAATAACGGCAGCAAGGAATACAAAATATATAAGCAGAAATATCCCTGCAATTACCGTAAGAATAACATTAATTATTCCAAGCCACATACCTATTTTTGCCATAGTCCTGCCGGCTTCCGGCGATTCACCTCTATCAATTTTATTTAACTCGCCTTTGCCCATAATCCATGCAATTATACCTCCAATTACTCCGCATAAAACATACGATAAAATACCCATTACAAGCACTATTATTGCGTTAGTACTAGCGCTGCCGGAAGAACCAGTTCCGGATACCGGCGGTGTAGGCGGGGTAGACATACTGGGAGGTGGAGGAGGCGGTGGTGCGCCAAAATCTTGATTATAAATTATTCGCTGCCTCATAATAGTTTTCTCCTTTTAGTTTATTTGTAAAAATAAATAACATATTTTTATTTTTCTATGGAAATTGGCTATGATATTTGCCGTTATAATTAAATCCTTCAAATTCGTGTTACGAATACGCCATTTCATTAATTTTGCGATGAGAATAAGATTATTGTTTTTTACGAGATTCTTTTATTTACTGATTAGTGGCACGATTAATACACGTCACTATTTTTTAAAGGGTTTAGTATTAAAACAAAAAACCGATTTCTCTTTTTAAGAAACCGGTCTGATTAGCAGCATAAACTCATTTTTTTAATTGTTATTCTTTAATCTTGTTTGAATTAATGCGGGCAATTGTGCTTTTATTGAGCTTTTTGCAATAAATCCATCAGCATTAAATTCATCCGCAAGCTCTTTATAAACACTGTCCTCATAAAGTGTGAGAATGATTACAGCTTTATCCGGCCATTTATCTTTTATTGTTTTAGTAGCATCCAGGCCCGATTGGTTTGGCATGCTTAGATCCATTAGTACCAGATCCGGGTCAAGCTGTTCGGTTTTATCGATTACATCTACACCATCAAATGCTTCTCCAACCACCTCTGCTCCCGGAATTGAATTTACATATTCAGTTAACAGTTTCCTGAAGTTATCATTGTCATCGCAAAGCAATATTCTAAGTGTTTTAGTATTTACATCCATTCTTAACCCAAAAAAGAAAATTTGATATTAGTTGCTTTTACTTGCCAGTTTTTGCTGGGTAGCTTGAATAACCTCCATGATTTCTTTATGAATATCATCAGAGTTTTTACCAATATATTTATCAACCCTGTAAACCTCAGCAAGCTTTCTGTATGATTGTCCTTCGTTTATAGAAATCATAACCACAGTAACGTCAGGCAGACGATCTTTAATCGCACTCAAGGCTTCAATGCCTGATTTTTTAGGCATAATTATATCCAGAATTACCAGGTCGGGATAAGTAGCCTCGGCCTTCTTAATAGCGTCTTCGCCGTCAACAGCCTCTCCAACAAGTTCCACACCAGGAATTGATCTAATATATTGAGCAAGAGCTCCTAAAAAATCAGGATTATTATCGGCAATTAGCACTCTTACCGTAGGTACTTGAGCATTCATAAATGTGCCCTTTCTAATATATTTTTATTTTTTTTCATTTTAATTAAGTGAAATTAAACCTTTCTCAATTGCGTATCTTACCAGCCCGGCCGTATTTTTAATAGAAAGCTTGTGCATTATATTCTTCCTATGAGTATCAACTGTATTGTAACTTATATAAAGAATGTTTGCAATTTCCTGATTAGAATAGCCTGAAGCTATTAATTTTAAAATTTCGATTTCTCTTTTAGTGAGCGGAACCTCTTTGAAACCATCATTTTTCTCTGTTTCTTTAGCGGACCGTATATAATTATCAATTATAAGCTTTGAAATATCCTTACTGAAAAAGTTTTCCCCTGATGCAACAGTTCTTACAGCTTCAAGCAGCTCCTCTTTATCCGTGTTTTTTAAAATAAACCCTTTCGCCCCCGAGCGGATAATTTGGTTGAGATATTCTTGGTTATCATGCATTGTAAGTATCAATATCTTGGCTTCCGGATCTTTTTCTTTAATTATCCTTGTAGCCTCGATGCCGTTCATTCCCGGCATTGAAATATCCATAATAACAAGGTCGGGTTTTACGGTATTATACATTTTGATAGCATCTTCCCCGTTACCGGCTTCACCGGCTATAGAAATGTTATCAAGACTTAAAAGAATATTCCTCAGCCCATCACGCACAACTTCGTGGTCATCAACAATTAGTATTTTTGTGTTTTTCATAACTGCTCTTAGTTTTTTACTTATAGATGGTTGTTAAAAAAGTCGAGATTTATTTCTAGTAATAGCTCTGTTCCTTGCCCGGGCCTAGATTTTATTTCAACCTTACCTCCAACAAGTTCAGCGCGTTCCCTCATATTTATCAGACCAAATCCGCCACCTGCTTTTTTATTTTTGGTTACGTTATCAGGATCAAATCCTTTTCCGTTATCTTTTACTCTAACATATACATGATTATCTTTTCTGTACAAATCAAGTGATACTTCCGATGATTCGGCATATTTGCTTATATTATTAAATGATTCCTGAACAATCCTGTATATAGCTATTTCAACTTTCGGATCAATCCTTTCAAGAGTAGGAGAAACCTGAAACTTAACTTTTACCCCTGTTATCTTTGAAAACTCCTGGCACAATATTCTTAGTGCCGGTATCAGACCAAAATCGTCAAGGGTAGTAGGTCTCAGGTCATGAGCAATTCTTCTGGCTTCAACTATTGCTTTACTAATTATTGAATCAACCTGCTTAACAATTTCTCCCGTTTTTTCTTTGTTTGAATTGTTCATGAAATCAATCATTCCAAAGTTCAGCTTTGCAGCACTTAGCAATTGACCAAGCCCGTCATGAAGCTCCCTTGATATTCTTCTGCGTTCATTTTCCTGTGCTTCAACAACAGAAAGAGACCGGATTCTTTGTTCAAGAAGCTTTTGGTGCTCTTCTTCGGCCCGTTTTCTTTCAATGGCGTATCTGATAGAACGTATTAAAAGATAACTATCGACTTTATCTTTTACAAGATAGTCTTGTGCTCCCATTTTTACGGCGTTTATTGCCGTGTTTTCATCATTAAGGCCGGTAAGCACTATTACCGGGATATTTGGGGCAACATTGAAAATCTGTTCGACATTATCTAACCCTTCACTATCAGGAAGCTTAAGATCCAAAAGAACAACATCGATAAATTCATTCTCTAATATTTCCAGTCCCATTTGAAGCCTGTCTGCGGTATGCAAAGTATGCTTAACATCCTTTATATCAGACAGGTATTCTTGTATTAATCTGGCATCACCGGGATTATCTTCTATTAATAAAATTCTTAACAATTAATAATGTGTGCTTCTTTTAAATTAAAAATGGAAATGTAAAAAAAATTTTTGTTCCTTTTCCGGATTCAGATTCAATCCAGATTTTTCCATTATGATTTTCAACTACTTTTTTGCAAATTGCCAGGCCAATTCCGGACCCTGGAAATTCCGATTGGCTATGCAACTTCTGAAATATGCGGAATATTTTGTCATGATATTGCCTGTCAATGCCTATTCCATTATCAGAGACACAAAATTTAAAGTAGTCCCCCGATTTTTCTGTTATAATGGAAACCTTCTTTTGTGATTCCAGGTTAAACTTAATCGAGTTATCTATTATATTTAAGAACAGTTGAATAACCTGGATTTTATCCGCCACTATTTCCGGAAAAACGGTTACATTGTATTCAATTTCATAGTCATGATCCAAATATCTTTTTGACACCATTTTTACGGCTCGTTCAATTGCATCGGATACTTTAAAGCTTATTTTTCTAGTCTTTTCTTTCCTTAATCTTGAATAATTTACTAAATCATCAACCATTATTTTAAGCTTGTTTGCACCATCTAATGCGTAAGTAATGTACGTTTTAGCTTCCTCATCCAGTGCGCTTCCATATTTTTTTTCAAGCAGCTTTACATAGCTGTTAATCATTCTTATCGGTTCCTGAAGATCATGGGATATAATGTATGTTAGCTCTTCATTTTCTGAACTTTGGCTCACCTAATTTTATTCTTTTTAAGCTTTAAATATTAATATTTCAATGAACACCAGGCTCTTTATTTCAGGGATTTTTCTGCCTTCAAATATGTGAAGGCAGATTATCCCCGGTAAAAAATAATTATTTCTTCTCTCTTTCGTCGAAGTAATCGCCAAGCTTGAATCTGAAGTTAACAAAAGCGGAAAGTAAACCAAATTTTCCGGTGTCAAGCTTTGAGAGTCTTATAGAAGGACCAACTGCGAATGAGTTTAATGCAAATCCTTCTGCAATGTTGGATACCATAATTTCAACAAGCAGCTGGAAGTTTCTGATCTTCTTTAAAGTTGCATTAACTCTGAAATCGAATACAGAACCAACAAGCCTGCTTTCACGGGTAAACAAACCTATGTTTGTTTCATCCATGTAATAAGCAACATAAAATTGCGTTCTGGTTGAACCAAACATTCTGAACGGATAACGGAATTCTGCCAACATCTTCGTGCCGGTAACTAAATTGTTCGGCATTGTAGTCCCATCTTTCTGGTTGATGAATGTATAGAGAGGAGGTCCGCCGCCCGGTACTACACCGGTTTCTTTTATTTCACTATATACACCAACTTCAAGGAAGTTACCGAGGGGGATAGTATAAGTTAATTTTAGTCCTCTGGGAGGCATAAATATTGCGTTATACTGTTTCCATGGCTTGTTTTCAACACTATCTGAACCAAGATCATGAGTGTTTAACTCCCTTATCCTTGTAACATATTGGACCGAAACACCAAGCATACTGAAACCAGCGGCTACTTCATCACTTTCAAAAGGTCCGGCATATTTACTGCCCATGCCAAATGTAAAACCTATTGATCTTTTGATAGGAATGCCAACCGGTTCCCACCCAAATACAGTGAAATACGGATTTATATATGCCGTAGTATTTCTGATTGCTCTTTCCCTTTTGGGAGGGGCAACAAATTCTTTTATCTTGATCTGGCGGATAACATCAATAAATACGCTCGCATAATCAAGTTTTCTCTGGTTCAGGTTTTCTTTGTTAGTACCTTGCCAGTTTATTAATCCGTCCTGAACTCTTTTTGAGAGCTGAGACCAGGCATATCTTTGTGCTGAAGGGTCAGCTTCATCACCTAATACGACATACTGGTTTTGCGGATTTGGATCGGTAACGTTAATGACGAGAGTATAACTTTCCAGCTTTGGGTCAATACCCATGTCATCCTGGGCAATAATATAAATACTATCGTCTTCAGCCCTGGCAAGAATTTTAAAATACTTCCAGGTTCTGGGATTGTTTGGGTCTTCCTGCTGTGCAAACACATCCTTTGACTGAAAAAGGATGCTTGCCGCAAATAAGAAGACAAATAAAAAGAGACTGGTGTTTGTTCTGTTTCTCATTTTGGTGTTTATTTGATTTATGATTCTATTCATTAATGTCTTATTTTTACCACTCACCGAATATAAAACTGTTTTGTCCCGTTATTTTATGACCTGCTATTCTATCCGATACCGTTACAGTAAAACCGGTCGAATAGGGAGAATCTTTGTTCTCTGAAAAATTATCAAATGCTGCTTTAGAACCAAACGCGTTCATCGTTATGTCATAGGTATTCTGCCCTGCATTCTTTACTGTTACCGGTCCCGAAAATTTTACGTCTAGCTGACCGGGAAAATCATCCGATATTACCACTCTGAAACACGTTGTGCTTTGCAGGTATGTAACTCTTGTATCCTCTCCCATCGAAGCTATTCTTGATATACTTATCTTTGGTTTTTCATTTGGTTTTAGTTCAACTGTTTTTGACTGAGAACCTACCTTTATAACCACGGATGATTGCCCCCCTGTTTCAAATGTTTTTGAGCTCTTCGGAGGTATCGAGGTTATTCCCACCACTTCAAGAGGCGTATCATACGGGTTATTCAGGGTATTCTGCGTAAACTGTGTAAGCTGTATGTTACCTATCCTTATTTCCTGCATCTCGCCGGGATCTTTCTTCTCCAGCTTCTCTATCTCAGGCTGCTCAATCTTTGGCTGTGTTATTATTGGGGTTGAAGATACCGTCAAATTGGTAGGTTGAACAACCAATTGCTTTATCTTCTCATCCATTTTCTCAAGGTCTGTTTTTTTAATTATAACATATAGATTAGTATCAACAATAATGGATCTTTTAATTATCTCGTAAAGTTTTTGAAGCGAGTCGGGTGTCAGGAATACTTTTGGTTTCCCGTCATCCTCCACTACCTGTATAAGGTCAAGGTTTGCTCCCTTGATTGCAACCACACATACAACAAAAATGTACAGCGATTGGTAGATTATAAATTTTACGTCCTTATTATTTTTATTCATTTCCCTGTTTTCTTTCTCTATAGGCTAATTAGTTTCTCTTGCCGGCTATAAATGCCAGGTTATCGAGTCCTTTTATAGCCTGTGCATCCTTTAAGGAATTAACAGTTTCAGTCAGCATATGAGCTGTAATCTGAAGCTCTTTAAGTAATGCCTCATTAGGATATTTTATATTATTCATTTCTGCCATAACATTTCTCATTGCTTCAAGATTCTTTTTCATGATTTCACTATATTCAGCGGTCTGAGATGCGGCAGCAAGCGCTGTTGTAAGCGACTGGCTTGTATTCTGCAGTTCTCTCAGAAGCTCTGAATCATGAACATTGGTTTTGCTCATTTCAACAATGGCATTTTTCATAATTACGATCTGCTTTGAAATATCTTCCGCATATTTTGCTGCACTTAGCAATGAATTCTGTATCTCTGCAGCTTCTTCCTTTGTAAACTTGCCGCTCATGAGCTGAGCTGCATCCCCTGTGCGCCTGCTGAATCCATCATGTAATTCCTGCAGAATAGCACGCTGATGAATATCTTCACGCTCGGTGAAATATTCTTTTTCAAGATCGTTAAGCTCTTCTCTGAGTTCTGCAAATTTTAATCCTTGCGATTCGAATACTGATTCGAAAAGTTTTGCAATAGCAAGAATTATGATTGCTTTAATTTCGAAAGGAACTGAAATCCCAAGGAATACCTGCGGACCAATTTTAATACTGATTAACAGTATGGCTGCACCCAAAAGGGGTAATGCAGTTCCAAGACCATCGACTATTCCAGAGTACCTTGATGTAATTCTTTCTATAATTTCCTGTGAAACACCTTTGGTGCTTACTTCTCTCATAAGTTTCCGGTATGAAAGCTCGGAAAGAAGCACAAAAATTATGAATACTATCACAGGCATAAGTACAAAAAAGACTTCGAGCCAAAATGGAGTTACAACTCCTTTGTTCAAAGACTCTAGATTTGGAATCAGGTTGAAAGCTCTTATGATTGATTCAAAAGATTTTATGTCTATGAAGAAAGAAGCGATAAGTGCAATAATTGAAGGTATTGCGGCGCCGTATTTACCGAATAAACCTTCTCCTCTAATCTTATCTATTCCTCTTTGAATGACATACTTTCGCAGCTCGTGATATTCGGTAGATTGCCTTAGCAATTCTTGGACTCTCTTTTCGAGATTATCCTTTTTGAAATTGCTACCGAAAAGCTGTGACGACATAGCGCCGGGTGAAGATTTTACGCTAGCAGATGAATTTTGATCCATTGTTGTTGACTCTCCATTTGGTTTTTAAGTTACTAAACTATTCTACTTATTTTTATGAAACTCGGTAATTGCTATCTGGTAACTAATACAATATTATAAATTTACTCGCAATATTTTCGTATTACATTTAAAAAACAATACCAGAAATACGTTAGAAGATTTAAAAGATTTTGAAATTAAGGGAATTTTACAGTATTTAGCTACTCTTAAGGAGTTACTCGTAATGAGTGAACTGTATTCGCTACTGGTAATACAACTTTTTCCTTGACTTTTACTTCAAAGTCAGATAGGAACTTCTCTATAGTCCATTTAACAGGCCATGCCGCAGCTTCTCCTAATGCGCAAATGGTATTACCATCAATATTATTAGCAACATCCATTAAAAGGTCAATATCTTTTTTTTCTGCCATGCCTTTATCAATTCGGTCAAGAATTTTAAGCATCCATCCGCAGCCCTCACGACACGGTGTGCACTGCCCGCATGATTCGTGATAATAAAATTTTGTTATCCTTTTTAAAACTTTAACCACATCAGTATCTTCATTCATTACAACAATGCCGGCGGTTCCAATGTATGAGTTTACAGCCTTAAGACTTTCATTATCCATTTTCAGGCCTTCTATTTCGTCGCCCCGAAGCGGAGGCATGGATGAGCCGCCCGGAATAATCATTTTTATTTTTTTATTTCCCGTAACTCCTCCGCCATAATTGTAAATCAGTTCTGTAAGCAATGTTCCCGACGGAAGTTCATATATACCTGGTTTATTAACATGTCCGCTGAGTCCATAAAGAAGGGTGCCAGGATGTTTAGGTTCTCCTATTTTGCTGAACCACTCACCTCCTTTTTCTATTATCGCCGGCACATTAGCAAGAGTTTCGATATTATTAACGGTTGTTGGGCATCCCCATAATCCATAGTTAGCAGGGAATGGCGGCTTGAATCTTGGATAACCTCTTTTGCCTTCAATTGAATTTAGCAAAGCAGTTTCCTCGCCGCAGATATAGGCACCTGCTCCGCGATGAATAAAAATATCAACCGAAAATTTGGAGCCTAGAATATTTTTTCCAATAATCTTTTTTGTATAGGCATCGACTATTGCCTGATGAAGAAGTTCTATCCACTTGTAATATTCTCCCCTTATATAAACATAAGCTGTTTTGCAGCCCATGGCGTAACAGGCAATAAGTGTCCCCTCAATAAATTGATGAGGATTTTTTTCGAATATTTCTCTGTCCTTAAAGCTTGCGGGTTCTGACTCATCTCCGTTGCAGCAGAGATATTTTGGCTTATCAGTCTGCTGCGGCATGAAAGACCATTTTAATCCGGTAGGGAAGCATGCTCCGCCGCGTCCCCGTAAGCCTGATTTCTTTACTTCATCTATTACGGCTGTTGGCTGTATTCCAAGTGCTTTCTTTAAAGCATTGTAGCCGCCATTTTTCATGTAAACATCAATTTTATGGAAGTCAGATATATTCTTAAGTATTATTGGTTCGAAATCAGACATTATAATCAGCCTTGTTTTGAAAGTTTTTTTAATAGGTAATCAATATTTTCTTTTGTAAGATTTTCTTCATAATAATTATTTACCTGCATCATTGGGGCCGTTCCGCAGCTTCCAAGACACTCGGCTTCACTTAGAGTAAATTTCCCGTCCGGAGTTGTTTCATTCTTTTTAATACCAAGCCTTTCGGAAATGTAATCAAAAATATCATAGCCTCCGCATAGCATACAGGAAACATTTGTACAGACCTGCAGGTGATATTTACCAACAGGTTTTTTATTATACATTGTGTAAAACTCTGCTACACCCAGCACAGTTTCATAGGGGATATTAAGAACTTCACCTACATACTTCATAACATCCTCAGAAATCCATCCGAACTGCTCCTGTGCAAGCCATAGCGCAGGCATGAGCGCGGCCTGGGGCGTTGGGTAGTGTTTTCTTATCGCATCTAATTTCTTTTGATTTTCCGGGGTAAACTTTATTTCCATCTTAGTTAATCAGTTGAATGGTTAAACCGTTAATCAGTTAAATGTTCAAGTGTTTAATCGTTTTTTTTAAATCAGTTAAATCGGGTTAATCATTGTAATCAGCGGTTTTATTTATCCGCCTCACCCATAACAGGGTCAAGGCTTCCTATAATTGCAACAATATCAGATATCAGGCATTCTTTCATCATGATAGGTAAAGCCTGCAGGTTAGCCATCGATGGCGAGCGTATCTTCAGCCTGAAGGGGTATCCTTTTCCGTCACTTATAGCATAAAAGCCAAGCTCTCCCTTGGATGCTTCGATTGCCTGGTAAGCTTCTGCTCCTTTTTCAGGCTGGTTGCCAAAATTTACTATCATGAAGTCATGAATCAGCTCTTCCATCTTCGTGTAAACTTGTTCTTTTTCCGGAAGAACCTGCTTAGTATTGGGAGCATTTATCGGGCCCGAGGGTATCTTTTCAAGGCACTGCCGAACTATTTTTACGCTTTCATAGAACTCAAAAATCCTGATATAATATCTTGCAAGAACATCTCCATCTGTTAGAACGGGAATTTCAAAATCAAGGTCTCTATAAACAAGATACGGATCATCTTTTCTTAAATCATTCTGAACTCCCGCTGCCCTTAAGTTAGGACCCGTTAATCCAATGGATAAAGCATCTTCTTTTGAAATATATCCGACACCTTCGCATCTATTGATAAAAATTTTATTGCGCTCTATCAGGTCGCGGCATTCCTGAAGAAGTGGATTAAACTCATCTAAAAACTTTTTGATACGCCCTACAACTTCATCAGACATGTCAAGATATAAACCTCCGACGCGGGTATATGTTGTAGTAAACCTGACCCCCGTTAGTAAATCAAGTATATCGAGAATTTTTTCTCTTTCCCTGAATGCCCAGAGGAATACAGTTAATGCTCCAACATCCATTGCCATGGAGCCAATCCAAACGCAGTGTGATGCGATCCTTGAAAGCTCGCAGCCTAATGTTCTAATATACTGCGCTCGTGGTGTAGCTTCTATCTTAAGAAGCTTTTCAACCGCTAAAATGT
>DASXTZ010000505.1:0-5848 GCA_036505135.1 Ignavibacteria bacterium | reverse complement strand
TTCCCAAATAAATCCTTATCGTCCTGTTCTTTGAACAAAAATGGAACATAAAACGCCTCATTCTCATCATAAGAAAATGAAAGCCCTACAAGGTCTGATTCAATAGGGTTTTCGGTTGTAGTTTCAGTATCAAATGAAAATTCGTCAAGAGTCCTGAGCTTTTTTACAAGTTTTTTCAGTTCAGCGTCGTTTTTTATTGTATAGTACTTATGCGGGTTCGAATTTATATCAAGCATCGGCCCCTTTACAGAAGTTTGAGGAACTTCTTCCTTTACGGGCTCAGCTTGAATATTGAGCGATTGTTCTGTAGAACCTAAAAGCTTCTTTAAAAGCGTTCTGAATTCAAATTCCCTGTAAAGCTTCTCAAGTAATGTTACGTTCTTTTCAGAAGCTATTAGCGTGTGGAAATCGACGTCTAAAGGTATTTCGCAGTGAATTGTCGCAAGCTGTTTTGATAGGAATGCGTTTCCCTTATGGGTAATTAAGTTCTCTTTTAGCTTTGGTTTTGTCACCTTATCGATATTTTTGTAAAGATTTTCTATAGAACCGAAATCCTGAATCAATTGTGTTGCTGTTTTTTCACCAATGCCGGGAACTCCTGGCACGTTATCAACTTTATCACCCATTAATGCCAGTATGTCTGTAACTTTATCAGGTCCGACACCAAATCTTGCAACTACACCCGCTTCATCGATAATTTCAACATCAGCTATCTTATTTCCCTGTACGCTTCGCGACGGTTTATATAATCGTATGTTCTTATTGATTAACTGCATGAAATCCTTATCACCGGTTACCATAAAGCTTAACACTTTTTCTTTTTCAGCGCGCTTTACCAGCGTTCCTATAATATCATCTGCTTCAAAGCCGTGCTTTTCAATCATTGGTATGTTGAAAGCGGATATAACTTCTTTTATTTTATCAATTTGAGGAATAAGGTCATCGGGCATTGCCTGCCGCATCGCTTTATAACCATCATATTGCTTGTGACGAAATGTTGGCTCATCCGTATCGAATGCTACGGCAATGTAATCCGGCTTTTCATCTTCGATAAGCTTGTTTAAGGCATTAATAAACCCGTAAATTGCAGAAGTATTCATCCCTTTTGAATTAATCAAAGGAGTGCGTATCAATGAAAAATAAGCCCTATAAGCCAGAGCCATTCCATCTAATAAAAACAATCTTTTTGGCATGTTAAGGCAAAATAACTATTGAATGGTAGTTATTCAATTAAATTAAAAATCACAAACCCTGAGCGAAGTCGCCTGCCTGCAGCAGGCAGGAAGGGTCTCATGTGTACTTATTAGTTATAATTAACATAAAGTTAAAGTTGTTCCACTATTTTAACTGAATCGACCACCAACTGAAGGATTTTGGAATCTCTTACGAATGAAAAGCGTTGTAATAAAAATCAATTATTGATATTTTTATAATATGGATTCACTCCTACGCGGGAATGACATAAAAGATTTTGAGTATGAGAAAGAGCTTTATAATAATTACTTTGTTGGTAGTGTTCAACTTTACCACTCCCAACAGCCAGCCGTTTGCGCAGGTACTAAGGCATCAAATTGAGTACGTCCAGGTGAATAAGGCAAAAGATTTGACTGAAAATGAATTGCTTAAGAATAAAGTGGTGATGTATATGAAGTTTCAGGTTTTGATGATAAGAATTGCAGTGATTAATAATAATTTTGGGTTTAATACAAGCTAATGTAATTGCGAGAAGCGAAGTGACGAAGTAATCTCCTATTTTAAAATTTTTTTTTAATTTAATTAAGGGATTGCTTCATCAAGCTAAAGCAGGATTCGCAATTATGAGTATAATTCTCTTTCTACACTTTCACATAAAATATGTCCAACGGTAATATGACCTTCCTGAATCCTTTGGGTATTCGATGAAGGAATAATAATTTCTACATCAGCCATTCGTTTCATTTTCCCGCCGGAGCCGCCCAATAACGCAAGTGTTTTAATACCTTTTTCTTTTGCTTTTTCAAAAGCTTTAATTACATTCTTTGAGTTTCCGCTTGTCGATATGCCGACAAGAATATCATTTTTACTTCCAATGCCTTCAACCCATCGTGCAAATACATTTTCAAAGCCAATATCATTAGCGCCCGCTGTCATCATTGAAGGGTCTGTTGTCAAGGCAATAGCGCCTATTGCAGGCCTTGTCAAATCGTGAGATAAGCGTATCACAAATTCCGTTGCAAGGTGCTGTGAATCGGCAGCGCTCCCGCCATTACCGCAGAACATGATTTTCCCGCCAGCTGAAACTGATTCTTTTATAAGGTCAATCGCTTTAAAAATATCCTGCCGGCAATTTTTCAGTATCAGCTTTTTGGTTTCAGCGCTTTCAGTTAATGATTCTTCAAAAAAATTATCTCTGTTGAACATTAATTAAGCTTTCTATTTATCAATTCTGATATCTTTTTAGATGCTTCATTTTTACTGTCAAAAACTGATAATGATTTTTTCCCAACTGAAATCCTTTCATCAGGCTTCTTCAGCAATGTGACGAGATTTTTGTATAAGTCTTTCGCATCATAAACAGCAATACCACCTCCATTTCGCATTAGGTGCCGGCCCTCATCCGATATCTTATCATTGCCAAACAAGACCGGGATACCGTAACCGGCAGGTTCAAGAACATTATGCATCCCGTTTTGGAACCCTCCCCCAACGTATGCTACCTTAGCGTATTTATAAAGCCCCATTAAAATTCCAATGCAATCAATTAATATAACATTCTCATCCTTATATTTTGATATTTCAGAGTATCTGATACTCCTAAGTAATGGATAATTAGTCCTTATTTCATATTCAATGTTTTCGAGCACTCCCTCCGTCGGTTCGTGAGGAGCTATAATTGTGATTAACGAAACTTCCTCGGAAATTCCATTCGAGCTTATTTTTTCAACAACCGGCAGTATTATTTGCTCATCACTGTTCCATGAGCTTCCAACCACAAAGATATTCTTGTTGTTTACTATATTCTGGCTTAAAAGATTATTTTTAGTCTGAACTTCTTTTGCTTTTGCAATACGTTCATATTTAGTGTCTCCAAAAACTTCTATAGATTCGGTTCTTCCGAGAATTTTTCCAAATTCTTTTTTATCATCTTCATCGGTTACAGCTATAAAATCAACAATATTCAGAACTGCTTTCTTGTAAGACCTTATGGGGGGAAATCTCAATTTAAAGCTTCCGGGGTCAAAAGATTTATTCACCACTATAGAAAATATTTTTTTGCTCTGCAAATACCTCAGTAAGTTAAACCAAAGGTCATATTTAATAAAAATAACAACTGAAGGATTAACCATTTCAACAAATTTTTTTACATTTGGAGAAGTGTCAAAGGGCAAATAAGTTTTGACTATCTTTGAATGTAAAGCGGTATCAAGCTTTGAATGATTGAAGCCTGAGGGAGAGAAGAATGAAACAATAAAGTTATATCTTCCCGACTTATCAAGCTGGTCAATTATGGGTTTTGCCTGCTCAAACTCACCAAGGGACGCACAGTGAATTAGAATATTCTTTTTATCCTTATCAAGAGCTGTAAGCTTTGATTCAAGGTATTTGAATAAACCTTTACGTGCTTTAAGGCTTTGTTTTATTTTTTGATTAAAAGCCGAGAGGACCCTCGCAGTTGCAAAAAACAGCGGCAGAAAAATAATATTATATATTATGGACCAGAATGGCTCCATGTTTCACATTGTTCATTAAAATGAATCCACCAGCCGGCGGATTAAACTTCCATTATTTCTTTTTCCTTCTGCGTTACTAATGAGTCTATATCTTTAATATGCTTATCGGTTAGCTTCTGAATTTCACTGTCACCATGTTTCCTGTCATCTTCAGAGAAATGTTCATTCTTTTCTGCTTTCTTAAGCTTTTCAAGCTCATCTCTCCTGATATTTCTTACCGCCACCTTTCCATCCTCCGCATACTTCTTAACCAGCTTAACCAATTCACGCCTTCTTTCCTCATTAAGCGTAGGGATAGGGATTCTTATCAGATTGCCATCATTAATCGGATTGAGTCCAAGGTTTGAATTCAAAATTGCCTTTTCAACTGCCTGGATTGCATTTTTATCCCATACCTGAACTGTAATCGTATGGATATCGGGAGTGCTTAAATTTCCAACCTGGTTAATGGGGGTTAAGGTTCCATAATAATCAACCTTAACACCATCCAGCAAAGTGGTTGTAGCTTTCCCGGTCCGTATTCTGATAAATTCGTTACGAACATGCTCTACGGCTTTGTTCATTTTGCCGTCAGTATCTTTTAAAATATCTTTAATCATAACTTGTACATAAATTAGTTATGAACAAATGTTCCAATTTTTTTACCAATGACAACGTTTTTAAAATTATCTTTTTTATTCATATTAAAAACTATAATAGGCAGATTGTTTTCCTGGCATAGCGCAAAGGCGGTCATATCCATTACTTTAAGTTTTTGTCTTATCGCATCTGTGAATGTAATAGAACCAAACATATCAGCATCAGAATTTTTCTCAGGGTCTTTATTATAAACCCCGTCTACGCGCGTGCCTTTTAAAATTACCTCTGCGCCAATTTCAAGTGCCCGCAGTACGCCTGCGGTATCAGTTGTGAAGAATGGGTTTCCCGTACCTGCTCCAAATATAACAATCCTTCCCTTTTCAAGATGGCGCATTGCCCTTCTTCTGATAAAAGGCTCGGCTATCTTATTCATATCAATAGCTGAAAGAAGTCTTGTTGGAACACCTGTTATCTCGAGCGCGTTTTGCAAAGCCAACGAATTAATAACTGTTGCAAGCATTCCCATATAATCTCCAGTAACAGCATCAATACCTTGTTCATGAGCAGAGAGACCGCGGTAAATATTTCCGCCGCCAATTACAACACCAACCTGTGCACCAAGCTTATATACTTTTTTAATTTCTGCAGTAAGGTAATTTAATATGCCTGTGTCAATTCCGGAATGATTAGAACCGCTAAGCGATTCGCCGCTTAACTTTAATATTACCCTTTTATACTTTAGCTTTATATTTTCTTTAGCAGACAAATTTTTATGCTAATGTTTCACCGAGCTGGTATCTCACCATTGTTTTCACTTTGTAGTCATTTCCTGTTTCTTTTGATACTGTATTTATTACATCGCCAACAGTTTTATCGGGTTCTTTAACAAACTCCTGCTCAATCAGGCAGTTTTCCTGGTAAAATTTCTCCACCTTGTTGTTTACTATCTTTTCCGCAACGTTATCAGGTTTTTTTTCGTTCCTCGCCTGCGTTAAATATATCTCTTTCTCTGCAGCTATTTTCTCAGCAGGAATTCCGCTTCTATCTATTGAAATAGGGTTCATAGCAGCTACCTGCATGGCTAAGTCGTTACCAAGAGTGATACTCTTATCAGTAACTTTACCCGTCAATTCAACAACCGATGCAAGCTTATTTCCCATATGGTTATAATCACAGAAGAAACCATCTCCGGATTTAAAATATAATGCACGCTTTATCTCAACTTTTTCGCCTACGCTTGCTGTAGTTCCGTCCAGCATTTGCTGAACTGTACTGGTTCCGTTAGATGACTGTAAAATTGTATTAAGATCACCTGATTTCGTTTTAAAAATTATGTCAAGCACCGACGACATAAAATTACGGAATGATTCACTACGTCCAACAAAATCGGTTTCACAGTTTATTTCAACAATTGCAGCTTCTTTTCTATCTGAATTTGTCTTTGCAAGGATAATGCCTTCTTTCGCAATCCTGTCGCTTCTTTTTTGAGAAGTAGCGGCTCCTTTTTTTCTTAAATATTCAATTGCTTTTTCAAAATCACCGCCTGATTCTTCCAGAGC
>DASXTZ010000504.1:0-3180 GCA_036505135.1 Ignavibacteria bacterium | reverse complement strand
TGTTTTATTATGATAAGAACTTTACACATTATACCAGTGAAGTGTTCACGTATGTTTTAGCTATTTTATTGCCCCTTTTGATGGTGAGCAAATTTAAATATGATACTATGCCGAAATTTTCATTAAACGCTATAAAATCACAGCCGGTAAAATCAATAATAATTTTTATAATAATAATTTTAATTATTGGTACCCGGGGAGAAGGTTTATTCGCTTTTTGTTTATTCTATTTAGGTACAGGTATTTTCAGAGGACTTAAAAATGCTTTGAGGAGGATATTGGGTGTTAAGAAAATTCATGAAGAAAAGAATGAAAAAAATTTAAAGCTAAAATCTTCCAATTAGTTTCTTATAATTTCTTTTAACGTTATAATTAAATAATCTACATCGCTTTCTTTATTAAACCTGCCGAATGAAATTCGTAGTGATGATTTAGCGATGTCATCGTTATATCCCAAAGCTTTTATTACATGCGAGGGCTGAACGGAACCTGAAGTGCACGCCGAACCTGAAGAGACCGCAATCCCCTTCATATCAAGCTTTATAAGGAGGGTATCGGCATCAATTTTTATCTTTGAAGTGTCAAAGGATATGTTAACAATATTATCTAAGCACACACCCCGTCCCTTCGGGACACCCCTCTCTAGAGGGGAATTTTCTGTTAGGGAGTTAATAATAACTTTGCTGCCAAACGATTCTTTTATAGCATAAATTAATTTTTCCTTTAATTTTTTATAATGTGCAATATCATTATCCATTTCATCCTTTAATAACTCTACAGCTTTTTTAAATCCGGCAATAGCAGCAATGTTTTCAGTTCCGCCGCGTCTATCCCGTTCCTGCTTGCCTCCATGTGATAATTTATCGATGGGGGTGCCGCTTTTTATGTATAAAGCCCCTATGCCTTTTGGCCCGTATATCTTATGAGCAGAAAATGCTGCAGTGCTGCAATTCAGGTCTGTAATTTTAAAGAAGGCCTTTCCTAAACTCTGTACAGTATCGGAATGAACTAAAACATTTTTCTCCTTTGCTATTTCTGCAATTTTTGGGATGTCGTTAATTACGCCCAGCTCATTGTTAGAATGCATTATGCATAATAAGAATGTTTCATCTGTGATAGAATCCCTGAGTTCATCTAAATCGATTAAGCCATTTTTATCATTCTTTACATAAGTTACTTCGAAACCAAATCTTGTTCTAAGGTATTCCAATGAATCCAAAACGGCTGAATGTTCCAGCTTTGATGATATAATATGTTTTTTCCTGCCAAAATGGCTAATTGCAATCCCTTTTACAGCAAAATTATCTGCCTCCGTTCCGCCTGAGGTAAAATACACTTCCGAAGAGCGCGCTCCGATAAAATCGGCAATGGTATCGCGTGCATCCTCCAGTAATACTTTAGCTTCACGACCGAATTTATGAACCGATGAAGCATTACCAAATTCTTCTTTATAATAAGGAATCATTGCATCAAGAACACGGCTATCAACAGGTGTAGTTGCGGCGTTATCTAAGTAAATATTATCCATAAACCACAAAGTTATCCCAATATAAACGGTTATTCAATTCAAATATTTAAGGTTTTTGGGAGTGCACCATCCACGATGGTATTGCATCAACATGGTTGATGCACCCCAAATTAATTGTTTTTAAATTATCTTTGTAACAATGCTTTATAAAAAAATAATTCGTCCTATTCTCTTTAAGTTTGACCCTGAAAAAATACACAATTTTACAATAAATCTTCTTTCAAATGAACCGGTTCCAAACCTGATTAAGCCGGTATTTAGTTATGAAAATGATAAATTAAAAACAAAAGTCGGTAATTTAACTTTCCGTAATCCAATTGGTCTTGCAGCCGGAATGGATAAAAATTGCGAGGCGTTATCAGCCTGGAATGCCTTAGGTTTCGGTTTTGCGGAAATAGGCACCGTCACCCCATTGCCTCAGGAGGGAAATCCAAAACCCAGAATGTTCCGCCTACCGGAATACGGGGGGATTATTAACAGGCTTGGCTTCAATAATTGCGGAGCTGATGAATTTGAACAGAACCTTGAAAGATTGAAAGAAAAATTGCCGTCTGATTTTATAGTTGGCGTAAACATAGGAAAGAATATACGCACGGAGCTTGATGATGCCTACCAGGACTATAAATTTTCTTTCGAAAAATGTTTCGAACATGCCGATTACTTTACAATCAACGTTAGCTCTCCTAACACCGAAGGGTTAAGACAGCTTCAACAGCGAAAATACCTTGATGAAATACTTAAGTCGTTACAGGAATTAAACAAAGAGCTTGATGAAACATATTCATCCGAGGCAAAGGATATATTTTTAAAAATTGCACCTGACTTGACTGAATCAGAGCTTGATGATATTTTGCAAGTTTCAATTGATAATAAAATAACGGGCATTATTGCAACAAATACTACAATATCACGCTCAACGCTTCCCGAAGGCAATTATGAAACAGGCGGATTAAGCGGCAAGCCGCTTGAGCCGATTGCAAACTCCGTTATCAGATACATTAAACAACACGCCGGGGAGAAGCTTGCAGTAATTGCTTGCGGGGGTGTCTCTAAATTTGACGACGTAAAAGAAAAACTTGACCTTGGCGCATCACTGGTACAAATATATACCGGGCTTGTTTATGAAGGCCCTGGCCTTGTAAAGAAGATAAAAAAGGATTTAATAAGATAATACATCCTTATAGAATTCTGCCGTTTCATGGGCAGTCTTTTCCCACGTAAATTTTTTCGAATATTCATAAGCGGATTGTATATTATCCATAGAAACATCGAGCATTATTTTCATTCCCTCAGCAATCTCACCTACTGAAAAAGGAGAAACCAATACAGCATAACCTTTGGCTATTTCAGGAGCAGCACCTGTATTTCCTGCTAAAACTGGGATCTTAAGCTCCATCGCCTCAATGATTGATATTCCAAATCCCTCATAATAAGTAGGAAACACCAGTCCAGCAGAATTCTCATACAAAACGGGTAAAACATCATCAGGAACATATCCTGAAATTATAACATCATTTTGCAAGTTATTGTTTACGATTGCCGCATTTATTTCTTCAAACCCCATGCTGGGGAAGCCTGCAATCAAAAACTTATAATCTTTATATAATCCCGAAGTCCTATATGCTTTTAAAATATTTATTAAATTTTTTCTT
>DASXTZ010000503.1:0-8877 GCA_036505135.1 Ignavibacteria bacterium | reverse complement strand
ATTAGTGCATCAACTCATAAATCACTGTATGATGATTCCCCGGTAGAGTTTGCATCTGACCTTGTGGGTTCACCATATAGAATTGTGCCGTAAAATATATATAATAGATAAAGCTTCTGAAATATGAAGCTTTGCGAAGGTTCAACATAACCCTCTGGCTCCCCCTGCCGGAGGGTTTTTATTTATTATAATTCCTTCAAATCCCTTTGAAACTATTGTTTTTCTAAAATTTGTAAGATTGACTACACTATAATAGTTACTTGCTATGGTTAGTATAAACCTATTTATAAATTTAAAATCACTACTTATATTAGCTACAATCAATAAGTATAATTTTATTACAAGGAGGGGAGCCATGATAAAAAATTACTTATCCAATCTATTTCAAAAAAATTTATTTGCCTTTGCATTACTATTTACCATCATAATTATCAACAGCTCGTTTTCTCAATGGTATGCACTTGGAACAGGGACAAATAACTCTGTTGATGCATCAATTGTTTATAACGGGGAGTTAATAATTGGAGGTGATTTTACAAGTGCTGGGGGCGTTGGCGCTAACAGAATTGCTAAATGGAATGGCGCCTACTGGTCTGCTTTAGGATTAGGAACCAATGGTTCTGTTTCAGCTTTCTGTATATTTAATGGTGAGCTGATTGTTGCCGGTAATTTCACCCAAGTTGGTGGAGTGAGTGCAACAAGAATTGCCAAATGGAATGGAGCCAACTGGCTTTTATTTGGTTCTAACAATGGATTCAATGATGAAGTGTTGGCACTTGCAGTATACAACAATGAATTGTATGCGGCCGGACGATTCACAAGCTCGGGTTCAACCAATGTGAGCAGGGTAGCAAGCTGGAATGGAACTTCATGGCAGGCTCTTGGCCTGGGAGTAAATGAACATGTTCATTCAGTTGCTGTATATAATAATGAACTGGTTGTTGGCGGAGCATTTACATCGGCTGGCGGAATTGGCGCAAACCGCATAGCAAAATGGAACGGCTCGGCGTGGTCAAATCTTGGCTTAGGTATGAATGATGAAGTATATTCATTGGCATTGGCCGCCGGTGAGCTTTATGTGGGCGGTATATTCACCCAGGTAGGCGGCGTTGCTGTTAACAGAATAGCGAAATGGACAGGAAGCTGGTCAAATCTCGGAACAGGCATGAATGGCTCGGTATCGGCTTTATTCAATAATGGCGGCCAGGTTTTAGCAGGCGGTAATTTCACAAGTGCAGGCGGGATTTCTGCAAACAGGATTGCAAGATGGAATGGTTCTTCATGGTTTGCACTTAGCACCGGAATGGATAATGGAGTTTCTACAATTTGTGTCTATAATACGCTTCCATACGCGGGAGGCAGTTTTATGATGGCAGGCAACAATCCGGCAAACAGAATTGCACGCTGGGGCTCAACAACCAATATTCAGCAGATAAATAGTTCGGTACCCGATGACTATAAGTTGTATCAAAATTATCCCAACCCGTTTAATCCGTCAACAAAGATTAAGTTCGATTTGAAAAAATCCGGCTTAATAAAAATTAGGGTATTTGATATGCTTGGCCGAGAAGTTGCTCTTTTGGTAAACGAACAATTAAGTGAAGGAACCTATGAGCTAACATATGATGCAAACAATCTTTCGGCCGGCGTTTATTATTATGAACTACGGTCTGATGGCTTTGTAGAAACAAAAAAGATGATTTTGGCGAAGTAAACGCCTCACCTCTGTATCCCCTCTCTCCGCGAGTCTTTGACTCGATGAGTTGTAGACCAAAAGAGAGGGGATGGGGGGAACAAAACCTGTCCTATACTTTTCTATTTAATACAAATTAACAAAAACCTATATTTGACCTTTATTTCTTAATTTTTCAGGGATTAATATGATGCCGCAATTAGTACTTATTCGCCATGGCGAATCCGAATGGAACAAAGAAAATCGTTTTACAGGCTGGATCGATATACCTTTATCACAAAAGGGAGAAGAAGAAGCCAGGTCTGCGGGCGAAAAGATCCGCGGATTTAAATTCGATATGGCCTTTACTTCTGTATTACAAAGGGCCATAAAAACATTTGAAATTGCCGCGCAGGTTGCGGGCTTTAATCATTTACTGGCAGAAAAAGATGAAGCATTAAATGAAAGAATGTATGGCGACCTGCAGGGTTTGAATAAAGATGAATGCCGGCAGAAGTTCGGCCCCGAGCAGGTGCACATATGGCGCAGAAGCTATGATGTTCCCCCGCCAAACGGCGAATCGCTTAAGGACACCGCTGCAAGAGTAATGCCGTATTACCATAAACGTATCGAGCCGATGCTGAAGGAAAGGAAAAATATTCTTGTTGTTGCCCATGGGAACAGCCTTCGCGCGTTAGTTAAGCACCTGGATGGACTTTCGGATGAAGAAATTGTTAAAGTTGAAATCCCCACCGGTGTACCGATATACTATGAGCTGGATAACGACTTGAAGGTAGTTTCGAAGAAAGATCTATAGCCAAAAATCAAAAATTAAATATTAAATAATCTTGGTTGGCGGTTAAAAAATGGAAATGTTTAATAGCGCAATAGAATTAATGCATGAGTTTGTGAAGAATGAAAATCTCCGCAAGCATATGTATTCAGTAGCTGAGGCGATGAGGCGGTATGCCAAAAAGTTCGGTGAGGATGAGGATAAATGGGCTGCTGTTGGTATATTGCATGACTTTGACTGGGAAATCCACCCCAACGCCGAAGAGCATCCAACAAAAGGCGAGCTGATATTGAAAGAGCACGGATGGAGCGATGAGATACGGCGTGCAGTTTTGTCGCATGCAGATTATACGGGAGTAACACGCGACTCGCTAATGGAAAAAATGCTGTTTGCCTGTGATGAGCTTTCCGGCTTTATAGTTGCATGCGCGCTCGTCCAGCCGACTAAAAAGCTTGAAGATGTTAAGGTTGAATCTGTTACTAAAAAGATGAAGAAAAAGGAATTTGCCCGCAACGTTAACCGTGATGATATAATAAACGGCGCTGAGGGTCTTGGCATTCCCCTTGATGAGCATATTGAATTTGTACTTAATGCGCTTAAGGGAATTAGCGGAAAATTGGGGCTATAAGCTGGAGTGAACACTTATAATCATGTCAGAAGAACTAATAATAGATAAAACACTCACCAAAGAAGAGAAATACAAATCTCTTATTCCGCAAATCAGAGAGCTGGTCAAGGATGAAAGCGACTTAACATGCAACCTAGCACAAATCTGCGCAGCATTAAAATATTCTATGGGTGGATTTTTTTGGGTGGGGTTTTATTTCAGGCGGGGTGATGAATTAGTGCTTGGCCCGTTCCAGGGTCCCGTTGTCTGCTCGCGGATTAAGATACCAAACGGTGTATGCGGTGCGGCGGCATCGCGAAAGGAAACTATAATTGTTCCCGACGTAAACAAATTCCCCGGGCATATTGCATGCAGCAGTGAGTCAAAGAGCGAAATAGTTATCCCGATTTTTTACAACGATGTTGTTATCTCTGTTCTTGATATTGACAGCGATTCATATTCTAATTTTGATGAAGTTGATAAAACTTATCTTGAAGAGCTGGGTGTTTTAGTTTCAGAATTGATGAGCCAGGTCTAAATGTCATTCTGAGCGAAGCGCCTGCCTGCTGCAGGCAGGAAGAATCTCATGAATGCTTGGATAAAACGGGCTTATGAGACCCTTCGCTGCGCTCAGGGCGACAAAACCACAAAAATATTTTTAAAATTGCAAAGATATCTACTACTAATAATTTTTCTATTCATAGCTTCTAATATTTTCTCGCAGGAGCCTACCGATTCTATTTTATATGTCCCCATTAATGACTCCCTTATCAAAAAAGATACTGTTAAACCTACAGGAGATGTAGATGCAATAATAGATTATTCCGCAAAGGATTCTGCAGTGTTTGATATAACGGGTGATAAGCTCTACCTTTATAATGAAGGGGATTTGAAATACAAGGAATACGAACTTAAGGCTGCACGCATTATTTTATACCGTGAAACTTCAATTATGGAAGCTCACGGCATACCTGATACAGCCGCAGCAGGAAAATATATGGGCACGCCGATTTTTTTTGAAGGCTCAAAACGGTATGATGCATTCAGCCTGCGGTATAATTTTGAATCGCGGCAGGGTAACATAGAAATGGGCTCAACCGAAATAGAAGGCGGTTATTATCTTGGCGAGAAAATAAAAAAGGTTACCGATGATATATATTTTATTAAAAACGGAAGGTATACTACGTGTGAATTGCCCGACCCGCACTATTATTTTTCAAGCCCCCGAATGAAAGTCATGCAGGCAGATAAGGTGGTAGCTGAACCTGTTTACTTATGTATCGATGATGTTCCGGTATTTGTCATTCCTTTTGGTATATTTCCAAATCACTCGGGGCGTTCAAGCGGACTGATACCCCCAGCATACGGTGAAGACCCTATTTTTGGCAGGTATCTTTCGCATCTTGGATATTTCTGGGCTATGAATGATTACATGGATATTGCTCTGCAGGGCAACTATTATACCCACGGCAGATATGACCTGTACGCGCGTTACCGCTACGTGCTGCGCTACAAGCTGTCGGGAAACATTGAGCTTGGCGGCTCAAGAATAAGGTTTGGCGAGCCGAACGATTTCGATAAAAACTACAGTGATGAATGGAGAATTGCGGCATATCATAACCAAGCAATCGACCCGACAATGAATCTTACTGCTAACATCAATTTCTTAAGCAGCAAGAATTATTATACTACTTCAACTAATAACCTTACAGATTTGCTGCAGCAGAATGCAATATCAAATGTTGCATTAAATAAATTCTGGGAAGGGACTCCAAATTCACTTTCCGCTAATTATCAAAGAGACCAGAATCTAACCACCGGCGAAATAAGCCAGGTAATACCCAACATTACTTTTACAAGATCGCAAACATATCCTTTCAGGGGAAAAAATACTTCTTCGCTTGAGCTTAAATGGTTCGAGCAAATATCGTACAATTATAATGCACAGTTATTGTATAAAGATGATAGAGTTTTGAAAAACCGGAGCTTTAACAACGGTGACTTTAGCATTAATACAAGAGGAGGAATAAAACAGCTTGCAAATATTTCTGCTCCGATAAAATTTTCCGAATTCAGCTTTACACCATCTTTTAATTACAATGAAGTGTGGTATAATAAATCTATAATAAAAACTTTCAATCCGGCAGATAGTACAGTTACAACAGAAGACGTAAAAGGATTCAAATCTTTCAGGACATTTAATACCGGAGCTTCTCTACAAACACGACTCATCGGACTTTTTAACACAAAAATATTTGGAATAAAAGGTTTCCGTCATACTATAGTCCCAAACGTAGGATTTACATACCAGCCAGATTTTTCATCGCCATCATGGAATTATTACGTTAGTTACGTAGACCAGACTGGCAAGCCCGTTAAGTATTCATTTTTCGAAAGAGAGGTTTTTGGAGGACCGACAAGCGGTGAACAGCAGTTAATTACCTTTAATTTAGACAATGTTTTTGAGATGAAAGTGAAAGAGACAGATACAAGTGATACTAAATTCCAACTATTAAATCTAAGCGCTCAATTAAATTATAACTTTGTTGCCGATAGCTTAAAATTTTCAGAGCTTACATTAGGCTACAGGACGCAGGCAGGTGATATTTTAAACATATCGGGCAATGTCTCCTTTAACTTATACAAATACGTTGATAATGTTGGCAGGATAAACAAATTTCTTTTAAAAGAGGAGGGGCGGCTTGCGCAGCTTACTAACTTTAATATTAATATTTCAACAACTTTGCAGGGCGGGCAGGAAAAAACAAGCACTGATACAAGCGCAAATAATACCGATGAAAGCGAATATGTTGGAATTCATGGTGAAAAGCCGGCTGATTTTTCTATTCCATGGTCAATAAACCTCAACTATAACTACACTATTAATAAACCAAATCCTTTTGTTATAACTAAGAGTTCAAACCTATCTGCTAATCTGAACTTCAACTTAACAAGACACTGGAAATTCACTTTTCAAAGCTCATATGATATATTTGAAAAACAGTTTGCGGCTCCTTTTATAACAATTTACCGGGACTTGCATTGTTGGGAGCTTAGCTTTTCCTGGTATCCGACAGGGGCTTACCGCGGCTATAGGTTCGAGCTTAGAATAAAAGCGCCCCAGCTTCAGGATATCAAAATTAACAAGCAGTCAAATTACAGGGGAGTATTCTAAATAAAATTGCGAGCGTAGCGAAGCAATCTCAAATTTATACTATATTAAAACAGAATATCATAAAAAATAAATAATATCATTTTGAACACGCGAAGTGTAATGAGATCCTTCACTTTGCTCAGGATGACAGCTAAATATGAAATACGAAATATACAGCGGTGCGGGAAATGATTTTGTAATGATTAACAATCTTAGCGGGAAGATTCCCCAAAGCCGCCAGGCAAATCTAGCCGAAAGGATATGTGAAGAACAATTTAAAAATATTGACGGCGTTATATTCCTTGATAAGCCGCAAAATATAAACGCAGTAATCCGCATGAATTACTATAACCGGGACGGCAGCTTTGGCGCAATGTGCGGTAATGGCGCAAGATGCATTGCACAGTATGCTGTTGATAACGGTATAATAAATGAAAAAACATTTAAGATTGAAGCGGTTGATAAGCTGTATTTAGCAGAGATAATTAAAGGCAATCTGGTAAAAATCACTTTTCCCTCGGTAAGTGATTATAAACTGGATGTTCATATGGAGCTTGGAAAAGAATTGGCAATTTCAAAGCTGCACTGGATGGATGTCGGTTCAGAACATATAGTAGTTTTCATAGATGATATTATTAATCCCAAGCTTGCTATGGATGATATTCCGATAAGTAAATGGGGAAGCTTGCTGCGATTTCATGAATCATTTCAGCCAAAGGGAGCTAATGTAAATTTTACGGTAAAAAGCGATGAAAACGAGCTACGGCTGCGAACCTATGAAAGAGGTGTAGAGCGTGAAACCCTCGCCTGCGGCACAGGAATTATTTCAAGCGCAATTATAGCAGGTCTCCTTGGATATGTTAAATCACCGGTAAGTGTCATAGTTCAAAGCGGTGAAAAATTAAAAGTAGAGTATAATATAAATAGGTCTGTTATTGAAAATATTAGTTTGGAAGGAAGCGCAAGAAAAATTGGAGAAGGAGAGTTTGCCCCAGGTTAGTGTATTAAAATACAATTAGTAGAAACTGATGCTTATAAAAATCAAAATTTTAATTTTGTCCATTACTGCGATCATTACCTTAATTATCGTCTTATCGGGTATAATCGGTGAAATATTATTAGCTAATGCAGTATTGTTTGGCGGTTGGTTTGGCGGATTTTACCCTGTTGGAATTGCTGCAAAGGTTGGAGTGAATTTTACACCATAAAATTTAGAAATTAAACCTGACAGGTTTTTAAAACCTGTCAGGTATTAAGAGACTATTTCGTTGCAGTTAACTGCTCTTTGATCACACCAAAATCTTCCTCATCGTCTACACGGTAATCCCAGTCAATATACTGCACTTTACCTTCTTTATTTATCAAAAATACTGTGCGTTTATTCCATCCCAATGTATTATAGCTATTATATTTCATTGAAATCTCACCTGTTTCATCACTTATCAGTTTAACATTTTCCAGGCCCAAATCATTTTTCCATTTTGTAAGTATATATGAATTTGAAACGCTTACCATCAGAACTTCCAGCTCATCAGGATTTGAATTTCTGACTCTTTGTATTAGCTGCTCTTCAGCAAAAGTATCAAATCTTGTCACTTCGGCTGAACAGCTGTAGCTGTATGGAGCAGGATAAAAAGCAAGCAGAACATTTTTTTTGCCGATGTAATCTGAAAGCTTTCCATCTCTCATAATATCTGGATTATGCATTGCCATATCTAAATTTGCATAGCTGAAATCAAAATCTCTTGCATCATCCCCCTGAACGAGCAATGGATATTTATTTTCACCGGTCAGCTCTTCAGTAAGGCCAAAAACAGTGAAAACATTTGATTGAAGCTCTTTTAGTTTTTCTCCCTCACCTCTGTAATCATTCCTTGCATAAATAATTTTATTATCCCCGTCAACTAAATAAATATGAGAATCATCACCGGGGTTTTTCCATTTGTTAATCCCAAAATAGTTTGCAATATTATTTTGTTCATCGGCTACTACATCAAAGTTCAGGTCATACTTGTTCATGAACTCCTTTGCAAGGCCTTCGCTATTGTTTGTAATTACAAGGACTTTTAGTTTAGGATTTTCCCAGCGGTATTTTTCAAATATGCGGAATGATAAAGCTTCTGCAAAATATGCATTCAACCCTGTTGTAATTATTTTTGCCGAAATATTCAAATTAGATATTTCAGGCATTACAGCAACCAGCATGATTTGCTCTTCTTTGTATTCGTACAGAGGTATACTTACAGGTTTTGAATCATAATCATACCTTTGAACTAACGTTATTACAGGATTAGGTAAAACATCACCGGTTTTTAAGCCATCATTTTGCGAAAGGCATGAGCTTGCAGTAATCATCAGAAAAAAGAGAAAAAACTTCATTTTTTGCATATTTTTATACGTTTTTGATTAATTTTATAAGTGTTGAACTTTGAGAAATATTAAAAGTTCCCTATAAGCCCTTGGGCGCGCTGAGAAATTAGAAATAATTGAATACTACGTCAAGCATGTGGTCGCCCTGGTATCGGTTAAGGAACGGAAGCATAAAGCCATTTCGTATAATAACACGTGAGAGGTCTGAAGATTTTTTCATAATCGCATAGTAATTAACACTGGGAAACAGAGCAATGATTTTACCCAGCAGAAAATAGGGG
>DASXTZ010000502.1:0-5632 GCA_036505135.1 Ignavibacteria bacterium | reverse complement strand
GAAGCCCTGCATGACCGCGAAATGGTTAAAGGGTTCATTCTTGATGGATTTCCGCGGACTTTGAAGCAGGCAGTTGCCCTTGATGCTCTTCTTAGCGAAATGGGCTATCCCCAGGTAAAAGTAATTAATATTATAGTAAATGATAAGGAATTGATGAGGCGAATGCTTGGCAGGGGCAGAAAAGATGACACAGAAGAAACCGTTAGGCATCGTTTAAATGTTTATAAAGAACAGACCCTTCCTGTAAAAGAGCATTATCGTAAAAAATCGGCTATTTTTGATATTGAAGGTGTGGGCTCTATTGAAGAGATTAATAAGAAAATAATTGATAAGTTAAAATCAGGTTAGTTATTTTAAAATAAATAACTTACTGACAAATAGTTTAATTGCATATATAAAAAAATCAAATTATCTTTGTAAACATTCCATTTTCTATCATTTTCATAATAAAAACATAATATGGCTATTAAGCAAACATCGTTGCAGGATGGCAAAATTCTCGTTTTTGAGCTAAAAGGAAACTTTGTGGGTGGAGATGAGACCGATGAGCTTCAAAATGAGATCAAAAAAGCTGCCGATTCGGGAAATCTTAAGCTTGTAATTGATCTTGGCGAAGTAGCTTATCTAAACAGTACTGCATTAGGAGTATTAATATCTGCTCATGCTAATTATACAAAACGGGGCGGAAAGATAAAATTATGCCAGCTTAACAAAAATATTGAAAACTTGTTTGTAATAACCAAGCTAAGCCTCATATTTGATGCTTATCCCAGTCAGATGGAAGCTATTGCTAGTTTTTCCGAATCTTAAATTTTTATTATTAATCTATTGGAGGATTAACTTAATATGAAACAATCCGTATTTATCACAGTAGTCCTTGTTGTAGCGTTCGTTATTTCGTTGGTTATCTTTATGTTCGTATTTGGCAGCCCCGCCAACTTTAAAGCCGGCGATACACACGGAACCCCGATTAATGTTTTCGGACAGATATATAAAGGAGGACCTGTCGTTGTTGCGCTTATGACAATTTCGATCATGGTAATTACTTTTATTATCGAAAGATTACTTTCACTTAACAAAGCAAAAGGCCGCGGTCCTATCGAGCCCTTCGTAAAGAAAGTGCAAGCTCTGGTATCCGAAGGTGATATCGATGGCGCCATAGCAGAATGTAATAAGCAAAAAGGCTCGTTAGCAAACGTGCTGCGCCTTGCGCTTGAAAAATATAATCTTGTCAAAAATGACCCGATAGACGGGGAGAAGAAACTTTCAGAAGTTCAGCGCGCTATCGAAGAAGCTATGATGCTCGAAGTCCCGCTTCTTGAAAGAAATCTTGTCGCTCTTTCTACAATTGCATCAATTTCGGTGCTTGTTGGTCTCTTTGGTACAGTTCTTGGTATGATACGTTCATTCCAGGCTCTTGCAACAGCAGGAACACCTAATGCCACTGAGCTTTCAACAGGTATATCCGAGGCTCTGATTAATACTGCTTTTGGTATTTTTGGCGCTATAGTTGCAATTATCGGATATAATTACTTCTCAACAAGAGTAAGCAACTTCACATATATGATTGATGAGGCTACTTACAATATTATACAGATTTTGACGGTAAAATCGAAGTAATTACGGTTGAAACCATTTTAAATTAAGCCAAGTTTAACCGGAAGAAACATCTTCCGAGGAGTATAAAATGCCAATAGTTAAAAAAGTCAGAAGACCAGGCACCAGAATAGATATGACGCCCTATGTTGACGTTATTATGCTTATTTTAACATTCTTTATTCTAACTGCACAATTTAAAGCTGAGCTTGCAGAAGATATACAGGTGAAGCTGCCGCAATCGGGTAACGATACCACAAAATTACCTGAAAGAAATGTTATGACCCTTGTTGTAAGTAAATGGGGAGACGTTTTTGTTGACGTTGATAATATTAAAGTCCGCGAAGACGTTCTTGGCAACAGTATCGGGATTGCCGCCTATCATATAGATAGCACGTCCCAGCCGGGCTGGAGAGATCCTCAAAAGCTCAATTCCGAAGGCAAGGAATTATCAAGGCCTATAATTGAAATAACCGATAAGGAAAAATTCAAGAAATTACTTATCGATTTAAGGTTATCCTCCAAAAGTATAGTTGGTAAAGACTTAAGAATTGTAGTGAAGGGTGATAAAGACGCAAGTATAGGTGCAATTCAGGATTTAATGGATATGCTTAAAGAAACGAAAAATACCAGGTTTGCGCTTGTTACCGATATGGAAAAAGGTGAAGAAGAAAAGAAGTGATTCGCCTGCGGCGAATCATCCTGAGCGAAGCGCCTGCCTGCTGCAGGCAGGAAGGATCTCATGATTGAACAAGATTGATTATTATAAAATAAGTTTAATTATAGGAGTTTAAAAAATGGCAAGTATGGATACCCCGGAATCAGGCGAAAAACGGGGACATAAACAAAAAAAATGGGTGGCACGCAAGCGTCTCGGTTTTCATATCGATATGACGCCGTATGTTGATGTTATTATGCTTCTGCTTACTTTTTTTATAATGACAACCACATTAAATCAGCCTCAGGTAATGCAGATCAACCTTCCAAAGGGCGATAAGGAAGAAGTGGTCAAGGTTGATATGGGCAATGTTGTATTTATCCGCGTATCTGAAAAAGGAAACATAGGCCTATCAAAAGGGAAATCGGACGGAACTGAAGAGCAGCCTATTAAAGTAAATTTCGACCAGCTGCGGGCATATCTTGAGCAATACGGCAAAGCTAACAAAGATTTAATAATGATATTAAAGTTTCACCGTGATGCAAAGTATGATACAATGGTAAGCATCCTTGATGAGATAAACCGTGCAGCCATCGAAAAACGCTACAGCTTCTCAAAAATGGAAGAACTTGATTTCAAAGTCCTTGAAGCTATAGGCGGTTAAATCACCATCAAATTGATGGTGCAAGCCGCTGTTTTTTTATTCACTGGAACCCATATTGAAGTATGTGGAAGTTCCTCTAAAAGGAACTTCTGGCGGTAATTCATAGTTATTTTCTTCAAAGCAGTCAAATCTCTAGTCCATAAGAAGAAGTCCTTTATCCCTTTATATAATATTGACTAGTTATATCCCGATAATTTTATTTTTGTGGAGCATTTTTCCGCAAAATTTTTATTTTATAATTAACTCAAAATCTATGCTTAGATACAAAGCAGATTTAAAGACCATTATTTATATGGTACTTACAACAACCCTGCTAATCCTTCAGTGGACTACAATCGGCATTCATCCTTTTACATATGTAGCTTATTGTTTTCTTTCAGTTGCCGTAGCAGTTATTACCCATAACCACAATCACGTTCGTATATGGAAATCGGATTTATTAAATACACTGCAGGACTGGTGGCTGACAGTATTCTACGGATTCCCGGTTTTTGCGTGGATCCCGACACACAATAAAAATCACCATAAGATGAATAACCGTATCGGAGATTATACAATCACATACAGGTTCAGCGAAAAGAATAATTTCATTACATTATTATCATATCCGACCATTAGCGGATTTTACCAGCAAAAAGCTATAAGAGATTATCTTAAAATGCAATTTAAAAGTAACAAAGGAAGATTTTTTCTTTCGATTGCCCAATATTTGGTTTTAATATTATGGATTGGTGCTGCTTTACTAATTGATTGGGAAAAAGCTATTCTTTTTGTAATAATTCCGCAGCAGATTTCACTCTTCAGCGTTTTAATATTTAATTATGTACAGCATGTCCACGCTAATGAGGAATCTGAATGGAATCATTCCAGGAATTTTACAGGATTCCTTAATTTTCTTCTCTTCAACAACGGTTTTCATACAGCACATCATGAAACGGCAGGTCTTCACTGGAGCCAGGTGCCCGAAGAGCATAAAAAAATAGACCATCTTATCGATGATTCATTAAAAGAAAGAAGCTTTTGGTGGTATATATTCAGAAATTATGCACTGGGATTGTTTAACAGGAAGTATAAGACCAATTCTATGCGTTTGCAAAGAATTGAAGCCGAGCGCAAAGCCCGGCAGAATCAAAGTATCGTTACCGTGGGTTAATCCTTCTTACTGTTATAATACTTTTTCAGCCAGCTTAAGTCATAAATAAGGGTATTGAGGTTTAAAAACGAATCGCGTGTCATTAGAAGATATTTATTTTCCAGTTCGGTTTTTATATCATCATCAGCCTTTTCAAGAAGTTTCTTCAGAAGCTCCTTAAATTTTATAACATTTGCCTGAAACTCTTTTCTTATTTTTTCTCTCGCATCATCATTGGATACCGAAACACTAAATCCTTTTGTATTCTCACTCACCGAAAGATTGCTTTGCAGTATTTTTGTAAGCCCGTTGATATATTTAGCTATAAACTGAATGTCGTAAAAAAGTTTTTCATCTCCTAACCTAACGGCAGTTTCTATAATATACGAAAGGTCCGTTATGCTTTTCAGCTTGGAGCCTGAGAATTCATTTACTTCTGATATTAGTTCCTGTGTTCCTGTTGAAATCTTCATACAGTTAATTTTTATGAGTGTTTCGTTCCGGCCCTCTCCCCTGCCCCCTCTCCTTGAGGAGAGGGGAGAAGTAGTTACAATTCTTTTAATTTTTTTAAAATTGATTCTACAACTTTGTATAAATCGTTTTCTATCATACTATTGTAAAACCTCATAACATAAACTTTTTGGTTATTTAAATATTCAGTTCTCATATCATCATATTGTTTGTTTTCTATTTTTCTATGATTAGAGCCATCCAATTCGATAGCTAATCTTTTTTTATGACAATAAAAATAAGGGATGAAATTCCCAAATGGATGTTGTCGTCTGAATTTGTAACCAAAGCCTTTCTCCTTAATCTCTCCCAAAGTAAATTTTCAACATCGGTGGGTTTTTTTCTCATATTTTTTGCAAACTCAAATAAGTTTGATTTTGCCCCCATTATGAGATTTTGTTTATAATCTTTTTTTTCCGATTCCAAACCCATTTCCATTATAATCTTTTATCCCCTCTCCTCAAGGAGAGGGGTTGGGGAGAGGGCTAAATTTATAAAGATTGTTCATCTTTATTTTCAAAAATATATTTTAGCATAACTCTATATGCCTTGCTCATTTCAATATTTCTTCTTTTCATCGATACCCTTGCAGTATGGATAGCTTTATCGAAATCATATGATACATTTTCGCCGGTTGATGAATCAGCCCATGAGAATGAATTTATTATTTTTTTGTGAAATCCGCTTCCGTATAAATTGCATGAAATCCCAATGAGTGACCCCGTATTAAGCATTGTTTGAATACCTGTTTTAGTATGGTCGCCTATTATGCTTCCAAGAAATATTGAGTGTGTTTTAACCTGTTTGTTCCCGATAGTTAAGGTAATTTCAGAATAGTTATTCTTCAGGTTGCTGGTAGTGGTTCCTGCTCCTAAATTTACCCATTCGCACAGGTATGAATGCCCTAAAAAACCAAGATGCTGTTTGTTAACATATGAGTGCAAAATTGAATTTGTAATCTCACCCGATACCTTACAATGGTCACCTATTCTTACCGGCCCATACATTGTTGTACCTGATTTTATTGTGCAGTTATTGCCAATATATGCAGGTCCTTTGATATAACAAAATG
>DASXTZ010000501.1:0-5011 GCA_036505135.1 Ignavibacteria bacterium | reverse complement strand
CATTTCGGCATTTACTCCGGTTTACAGTTAAATTTTGTTGGAGAAAACGGTTACGAATTTCTTGGAACAAGTCAATCATATATTCCTGTTGAAGCTGGATTAACTTACACTATTTTTTGATTTAAAATGGAAACTTTAAATAAACCAATTTTAGTTTTATTTCTAGTCTTACAATTTTACTACACTATTCATAGTCAGAATATTACCCAAATAGATTCTTATACTTCATCTATTACTGATGAAAAAAAGATGAATAAAAATAAAATGAGAATTGTTCTTTCCTTTGGCGGGGGATTTGCCACAATTTCAAATAAAAATAATTTTAATAACGAATCTTCTTTTCAGCTATCAGCGCTTTTACCACTTGGGAAGTTTATGGGTTTAAGGCTGGATATGGGGTACTCGAATTGGTTCAAAGATGATTACAATACGGAAGGCTATGACACAATTTCGGGCTTTGAGATTTATGATTCATATGGAGAACAAACAAAAGAGAGTTATAATATAAAAACCGATTTAGTTTTGGGAAATTTTTCAACTAATAAATTCTGGTTTTACATATCAGCAGGTATTGGACTGAATTTTTTAAGGGACGGCGGTTATGTGTATGAACATATTTTGTGGCATTGGTGGATAGGCGGAAAAGATACTATTTATAGTGTCCCGGCTACAAGCAATTTTGGCGCTTTGTATTCTGTTGGCAGTACATTAGGATACAGGTTTACTAAAAAATTTGGCATTTATACCGATTTTCAACTTATTAATGCTGCGCGAAAAGGCTTTGATTTTAGTGAATCTCTGGGTTTCATGCCCATCAGAGCAGGTTTTACTTACACAATTTATTAATTATTAAGATGAAATTATTACTTAAAACAACGATAGCATTATCCATTACTCTCCAATTATGCGGCATAGCTTATTCACAAACCGGCCAGATTGCAGATTGCAAATTGCATTGGAGTACTCGGCGGACTCAAGACTCCGCTATCCCGTCAGTTTTCCAATGAGCGCTCAGGATGACATTGTCTTTGTTCCTTTCCCGTAATTGCAGTCGCTGCAGAGAGTCCAGAGATTTTTCGGGTCTGTAAGGCCTTCTTTTGAGTGGGGAGTTTTATGGTCTACATGTAATATAATTCGCGGATCAGTTGCAGGAGACCTTCCGCAGACACGGCATTTGAAATGATCACGTTTCATAATGTCAAACCGCAGAGATTTAGAAACATGCCGGGATTTTCTTCTTCTTTTCCTGCGGCGTACTTTTTGCAGAGGTGAGCTCCGGCTTTTTCGGGGTGATTTTTTCCGGATACGCTTTTTATCCGTTCCGGTATATTTTACAAAAGCTTTAAGCGCGGCGCGCCATGTGCCGAACCTGTTAACATAGGTTGAGCCCGTAAACTCTGATTCCGGCTTTTTCATATCTTCAAGCGATGGCTGCCTTTGAAGCTTCAGCCAGATACGCTTCATGTTTTCAAAAAGCTCATTGGTGCCGATAGTATTGCGGTGGTTGATTTTAAGCCCTGCTTTTTCAAGCGCATTGTTCCAGCTGCCGAACCGCTTTAAGAGCGTCATTGCGCTGAACCTTCCAAGCTCATTGTAACGTGTGTAAGTAATCGAGCCCTGCCCGTTTTTTGCGGCGGTTTTCTTCAGGTCAGCAATCAGCACTCTGTCAGGACAGTTTTTGTTGTATTGGTTAAGGATAAATCGCATAGAAGCAGTTGAAAGTTGAAAGGTTACAGATTACAAATTACAGATTACAAATTACAAATTACAAATTGCAAATTGCAGGTTGCAGGTTTACAGGTTGCAGGTTACAGGTTGCAGATTACAGGTTACAGATTACAGGGCACATTCTGCCCGGACTACTATAATACTAAGACAGAAAACTGCAATTGTCAAGAGGCAGAATAAAAAATATCATTAATTGATACAGGGAAATAATTGAAAATCAAATATCAAACCCTGTCCCCGAGTGCTTCTATCGGGGATTAAAAAAAAAGCTTTTTCCCCCTCATGGAGGGGGTTGGGGGGAGGGATGCTTTTATCCCATCAATAAATAGAACGCGGATAACGCGGATAAAACTGAAACCCGCGGAAAAAGCAAGTCTGAACCAGGATTTACCTGATTAAGTGATTATCATGATTTCTCTCCCCGGAAGGGGTGTGTGCATTCCCCTCTCCTCAAGTCGAAGACCCCGAATTGTGAAGCGAAGCTACGCTTTCTCGTGGGGTGAGGCAGGGGGAGAGGGCAAAATTTCATGTTAAATCCCTGAAAATTATATTATCTTACAATATAAGAGGCATAAAACCCAAGGTATATAAGAATTGCTCTTATTGTCTCTGTGCACAGTTATTCTGTAAAACCCAGGTTGCCCCTTGAAAAGTTTATATCAATTATAATGGAATTTACGGTCTTAAAAGGTTCAAGTGAATATTTTACTCTTGAGTATAATATATCAGATATAAAGTCGTTGTTAATGTATAAAACAGATAATAATTCTGTAATTTATTGTACTATATTAATTTTATTAAAAGAATATGCGAAATATTAGAAAAGTTTTAAGACATATCAAAAATGACAATAATTACTGATAAAACGATTCTAGTTAATGAATTAAGAGCAATTTCGAAATCACTGGAAGATACTATTAAATTTTTGGATGAACATTTTAATTTTTATTTAATTAAAGATAATAAAGAATCTTCTAATAAAAGAGAACTATGTGAAATTCTTTTTAGTGAGCTTACAAAGCTCATTGGGACGTTAATAGAAGGATATGATGACGAAAAACAAATTATGAAGGCTTTTTATAAATTCGAAATATATGTAATACTCTTGCATCAAGAAAAAATTATAGATTATGCTGATTTTTTAAGATACTTCCATGGATATATTTTATTTTCCAGTATTGTTCATGAATATAATTATGGTTTGTTAAAATGTTACGATTTGATAAGAATATTTAATGAAAAGAAAAAAGAATTGAAAAGAAATTTGAATATTAACGAATATCTTCATTGTTTGGAAATGAATCTAGGTGCTATAAAGTTTGGAAAGGTTATGTCACAAAATGCAGGATTAGATAATAGTTATTTTTCTTATTGGGAAAAAGATCTTATAAAAAGAATTTACGTTAGAGGATACGATGTTTCAGATATTCTTATGGTTTTAAAAAAGCCCAGCTATGTATCAACTGGTGGTAAAATGCTACATGCCTTTACTAGATCAGAACCCAAATTATTTGAAAAAATGTGGATTTATTTTAAAGGGATTACTTGGCATATTTTAAAATATACGGTTGGTTATGGAGAAAAACCCTTCAGATTGCTAATAACGTCCTTTATATTTATTTTCACATTTGGGTTTGCTTACTATTATTTTAATTTAATTGAAAGTAAAGATTTTTTCAATAATTTATATTTTAGCTTGTTAACTTTTGCTACATTTGGATTTTCTGAAAATAATTCGAATGCTAAACTAATATTTAAGATAATTGTATCGCTGGAAGTTTTGCTGGGACTACTATGTATAAATTCTTACATTGTCGTGCTTGCTAAAAAGTTATTCAGGTGATAAACGATTAGAGATTTATAAATATGTTAGGATATCAAATCAAGTTGTAATTGTAATTTTATTTCATGAGGGCTGAAAAAACAATATTCGATCAAATCCTTGAAGGTCTAGCCGAAACTCATAGAATTGACTTCAAAGAAAGTTGTCCATGGAACGTACAAACCTTTGTTAAAGATTTTTTAGCATTTTCAAATGTGGAAGAAGGCGGCTATATCGTTATTGGGGTAAAAGAAACCGGTAATGTGAATAATCCATTCATAGCGGAGGGTATTACTATAGAACATATGGCAACTTATAACTATGATATAATGAAAGACCAGATAGCTCCATACGCTGACCCACATGTCAATTTTACTTTAATTATTAATCAATGGAATGGTAAGGATTTCTTATTTATTAAAATAGAGGAATTTGATGATATTCCTATAATTTGTATTCGCAATAACCAAAATGGTGATGTGCATGAGGGATCTATTTATTTTAGAAGTCAAAAAGGAAGGCCTAATAGTAAAAATGTGTCATCTTCCTATGATTTAAGAGATATATTAGAGAGAGCATCCTATAAGTTCAGCCAAAGAAGATCCAAGTATGAACAAAGTAGAGTGGTCGAACCTATGGATCTAGACAAGGAGAAGTTTGACAAAGAAAGAGGTTTACTATAATGCTGAGACAAGATGATGTTTTAGGAATAATAAAATCGCGAGGTTATTGGAGAATTTTGTTTAGACCCACGCAATATAAAAAGGTTTTTGAAAATAATGAACAAATTAAAGATTTTGTTAGAACTAACTTAGCAGATTTTACAGGCTGGGATTTCCCGCATTATCCAGTAGGAAACGATGAAGTTCAGCAAATTGATAATGGTCATGAATATATCCAAGCGTTAACATTATTTGGACATCACAAAGAGTTTTGGAGAATGTACCAAAGTGGTCAATTTATATATTATTTAGGTTTTCCAGAAGATTGGTATGAAGAGCATTTTTGGGAAGATAAAAGAAGAGCTCTTGCTTTCATAAAGCCTATGAAAAATATAGGTATAGCTTATAATATAATGGCAAATATAAAATGCCTATTTTCATTTATATTTAAATTTATATCAAAAAACAATTTGGATACATCATTACTAATTGATATTAATTTACAGAATACAAAGGACCGTACACTCTGGTCTCAGGATTTTAGTTGGGAAGTAAAATATAGGGGAATATACCCAACATCTAGTAATGAAATTCATGTTATTCGAGAAAAAGTATTTTCAGTGGATGAGATATTAACCGAAAACGAACAAATTCAGATTGATGCCATAAAAATAATATTTGATTCTTTTGGTTGGAACCCTGCTGAGGAACAGATTAAACATTATTTAGAAAGATTAAAATAAAAACTGTTTAAGGAAAAATAAATTATATAGTAGTAAATGGTAAGCAATGAAAAATG
>DASXTZ010000500.1:0-9379 GCA_036505135.1 Ignavibacteria bacterium | reverse complement strand
ATTCGTACGTCATGAAAGTATTATCCACAGTTGATGCAGAAAGGTCAATTGCAGCATTTACAATATTATCTGTAAAAGTGAGATTATTAAAATTAGAGCCTGAGAGTATGATAAAAAATTGTGATTTATTTCTTAATGAATCCGGAAGGTCAAACCGGCAGCCTTTGATATCAAGGTCAAAACCCCCAAGCTTATTGGAAAGCCTGAACAATCTTGGCTCCATATCAAGAGCATCGGTATCACCGAAAAACTTTTCATTCACTTTAAAAACGCAATTTTTAAAAGTAAGCCTGTCCTTAACTTCGTTTCTTATGAATTTAAAGCCATGCTCAAAAGAGCAGCTATCAAAATCGATGAACTCAATATTGTTTGAATAAATTCTTAAGGTTTTTTTAAAAGTGCATTCTTTAAAAATCGCTTTTATCGGATAACAATTAAAAATGGCAAAATAATCCTGGAAAGTTATGTTTCGCAGTACAAGCCAGTAATCAAGGTCAAAATCGCAATTCAAAAGCCTAATGCTTGACTTAATATATAATTCATGCTCGCCTCCATTAAATCTTTTATCCATTCCTTCTTTATCATCGGGCATTTTGTAGCGTATCTTCACATTTTCGAACGTGGTGTATTTATCACAGGCGGTCATTTCGTTAATAAATGTTGTAAAGGTAACTGTCTGGCCATCAATGCCTGAATCGGCTCTAATCGAAGTTAAAATGCAGAAAGCGAAGAATATTACAATTAAAAATTTCAATGGCTGTAAATTTAGATAAAATAGCGAAATAGTGAAATAGAGAAATAGCTGAATAGATATGAGAATAATCAGTGTAATCATTTAATCAGTGGTCTAAAAAGCGAAATCCCCTCTTTTATTGACATCAGAGGGGATTAATGGAGGTAATTATTGAGAGTTATTGAGAGAGTTAAGTGATATGTTTTTTTCTTTGCTCATTGCAATACAAAGTTAGTACACCCTAATCCCAGCACAAATAGCATTTTCAACCAAAGTTTTGTAGTAAAATGTATTACAAGGTGGGTTAGTTAAGTAGTTGATTAGTTTAATGAGTTGAGTGGTTGAGTAGTTGAGCGTTAGAGTAGTTAAAAAAACTAACCTTTTCTGTACTATTACATCGCAATCAAAACACCGTGTACACTGCGCACTGAACTACGCTTTAACCAATTTTATCCATATATCTTTGCCTTTTTCATCGGGAGGGGAGCCCGCAGTGAATATTATCCGGCTTCCTTCATGGACAAGATTTTTTTCTTTTAACAGCTTAACAGCATCTTTTATTGCTGTATAATCATCGGTTCTATCCACAAAGTAAATGGGGATTATACCCCAAATAAGGCTTAATATATTCATTATTTCAAAGCTATCCGAAAGAGCAATTATTTTAGTAACAGGCCTGAACTTTGACATGGCTCTTGCCATCCTGCCGGCTTGTGTAAATGAAGCCACTGCCTCGGCCTCAAGCTGGACTGCCATATTTGCTACAGCGCTGCCAACTGAATCATAAACCCCCAGCACTCGGGGCTGTTCTATTGAAATTATCGGAGCACGTTCTTTCCGTATATAATCAAGATGCCTCTCGGTTTCAACAAGAATATCATGCATCATCTCAACTGTCTCAACGGGATATTTGCCAACCGATGTTTCCGCGCTAAGCATAACAACATCAGTGCCATCCCAGACTGCATTTGCAACATCTGATGTTTCCGCTCTCGTGGGAACAGGATTATTTACCATCGATTCAAGCATCTGCGTTGCCGTTATTACCATTTTCCCGAGCCTGTTGCATTTGCTTATAATACTTTTTTGGATGATAGGAACTTCCTGCGGCGGCATTTCAACACCAAGGTCACCCCTTGCTACCATAATTCCATCAGCGGTGTCAATTATTGAGTCAATGTTACTCACAGCTTCAGGTTTTTCTATTTTAGCAATGATATTTTTATTTAACCCTTTCGCTTCAAGAAAGCGCCTTAGCTCTATTACATCTTCAGCTTTGCGGACAAATGATAAAGCGATAAAATCAACGCGGCGTTTAAGTGCGAATTCCAGGTCTTTGTAATCTTTTTCAGTAAGCGAGGGCTGGCTGATATTCATACCGGGAAGGTTGATTCCTTTTCTTGGTTTAAGTATTCCGCCTTCAAGAACTACACATTCTACTTCTTTATCTGTAGTATTAACAACAACAAGCTTTATTAAGCCGTCATCTATATAGATGCTGTCCCCTGCTTTTGCATCTCTTGCAAGTCCTTCATATGAGCATGAAAATTTAGCTGCAGTACCAACAATATTTTCAGTTGTTATTGTAACGCGGTCATTTTCTTTAAGCAGGTAAAAAGCTTCAATAAGCTCGCCTACTCTTATTTTCGGTCCCTGCAGGTCTATCAGTATTGCAATTGGCTCACTGGTAGAAACACAAGCTGCATCTACATTGCGAAAGATTTGTTCATAAAAATCGTAATCACCATGAGAAAAATTCAGACGTACCCCATCAATTCCGCCCGATATAAGGTCTATTATTACTTCTTTACTTTGTGTGGCGGGACCAAGAGTTGCAAGGATTTTAGTATTTTTAAAGTTTTCTCTTTTAGTTGTTTTTAATTGTTCTGACAAGTTTAATTATTCTATTTATATCATATAATTCAATTGGCTTTTCTTTAGCATGTTGAATCACCCGATGGCTAAAACCTTTTTGCGAAAATAGTAACGATGATTCGCAGTTTTTTTCTTTTATTAAAAGCTGCATCTTATCTATTTTATCTGTTTCGGTCAGTTCTTTGCTGGTGTTAAATGATACATAAAAATTTTTATTTCCGAATTCAATTATTCTATAATAGGGATTTTCATCAGAAACCTGCTCTTGGTTAACCGCGTATCCTAAATGCATGTAAACGTTAATTACTTCCCTTTCGAAGCTCAATCCATCCATAACCCGCCAGAAGCTGTAGTCTTGACGGATTCTCCAGAAATCAAACTCATCTCTTTCTTCCTGGTATTCTTTTATCTTCTGCTTCTCTTTTGATTTAGAGCTAATGTACTTAAAATAAAACATTTCGGATAGCTTGAACAGAACTGCGGGAATACCTACACATAAAACTCCCATGCTGGCAAAAAGAAAAACCTGCATTACTGCCTGAATAAAAGTTGAAGGCTGAACTTTACTGTAGTTAAGTATGTAAACCAGAATGCCAAGTGCACTTCCAATTCCAATTGTTAAATGGTGGGTTAAGATATCGGAAATTTTTCTGTCACGCAGCTCGCTTTTCTCAATCCCTGCCTTTGTCAGTCCGTATTTATGATAAGTTGGAACTTTCATCTATGGGATAATAGTACACTGTGTATTCTGAACTACATTAAAATCAGCGATATTAAACAAGGCAGACCGTGTTTCATAGTTTACATTATTGTAAATAGTCTGCGGCGATCCAACATCTGTTGCAGGGTCGCCCCCAATTGGTGTAATTATGGTGTTTGGAAGGCAGCCTGTTCCATCGGATTTAACACTTACTACATAAGCATCGTTACTTCCTGCCCCATATGAAGAAGAATTTCCGGCAGCAATGAATCCTCCCTCACTTTTATTTGCAACGGAGGTGGAAATATCAGCCGCAGCACCACCATATGTTTTCATCCAGTTAAAGGCACCATTGCCATATAATCTTAAAAGGCAGAAATCATCATTGCCGGCATTATTCTTTATTGAACCCGAAAGAATTATCTCGCCCCCGGGAACTGATTTCATCTGGAAAAACCTGTCATCTTCTCCGCCCAAACCCCCGAATGTTCGCGACCAGTACAAAAAACCATTATTATCTATACTAAATACATAGGCGTCTTCCACACTTACACCAAATGATAAAGTTGAACCGCAAATTACATAACCGCCGGCTACTGGCATAATGTCACGTGAGAAATCGAAAGCCAAACCTCCGTAATTTTTTGACCAGTTATAGCCCCCGTCACCGAAAGTTTTGATAATATAAATATCACCGCTGTTTCCAAAAGAAAAAGTATTACCTGCAATAATATATCCGCCGTCTTGAGTAGGCTTTATTGCTGCTCCTACGTCATCAAGAGGCCCTCCATATGCACGGCACCACATTATAGCTCCCGATACATCGATCTTCATAGCGTAAACGTCATACCCGCCCGCTCCTATGGAATTAGAACTGCCAGTAATAATGTATCCAAAATCAGACGTAGGGTAAACATAGTTGGCAACATCGTTGTTATTCCAAAAATAATAGCGTGACCAAACCATATTACCAGAGTTATCTATTTTTATTGCAACAGGGTCATTTGTTGCTGAAAAGGAATTTGATGAACCTACAATAATAAATCCGCCGTCTGAAGTCGTATCCATATATGCAGCCTGGTCATTTCCGCTGCTGCCGATTATTTTTGACCATACAATATATCCTGCCGTATCAAGCTTGGTGACAAAAATATCGTTATCGCCAAATTGCGAGGCAATCGTATACCCGCAGATAACAATTCCGCCGTCTATCGATTGGCGTGCGCCTACAACAAGATCAGAAACATTGGTCCCAAATGAATTAGCAAATATATAGGTTTGTGTTGTATGAGTAACCACAGGCGGCGTAACCGGATCTTTTTGGCAGGAAATAAAGAAAATCAATAAAATAAATAAGGTTACATATATTATTTTTTTCATTATCAGGAATTAATTATTAAAGAAGTGAACCGGTTATTAACAGAATACGGTATAAAATATCAAGAAAAAGCCAATAAACTACGGAAATCAAAACAATTAAAGCAGAAAATATTACTAAAACAGAAGTTAAAACAAATAACATAAAACTGGTGTAATAGCAGAATTTAAGCAACCTTAATTAATTGTCAGATTTAGCCCCCAAAAATATGCAGATATAAAGCGTGTTTCAAGTGGAATGGTATTTCTGAATTGCCACCCTGAGCCCCGCAACGTGGGGTAAACTCCGCGAAGGGTCTCATGAACGCGAAATTTTTTTGCTCTAATGAGATTAGCTTCGCTGCTACTTCGTGGTCTTCCTTCGTTCAGAATGATAAAAAGTAACTTATAAGAAACGATTATGTTTCAATTCACGTTATCTTTAATTAGTTATTAACACCAGATTTAATTAAAGTTATAAGTAAAATCACTCTGCTAACTACTCGAAATACTTGATTTTTATCTTGCTTTTTAATTATATTTGTATGAAAAACAACAGGATTGGAGCATATATTTATCAACAGCTTTACAGTTTTTAATTAATTAATGTCCTTTGTGGACGGGAGGGCAAAATGAAGCCACAAGTGAAGTCAAAGAGCGATAATCCATTAAGTGAACTGATTGACGATGAGACTTATAATAACCTGAAAAAGTACAAATTACTCGATGAAAAAGCTATCCGCGACTATAAAATCCGCCAGATGTATAAAGATATGAGAAGAGAAATGAGCGCCGGAGAAGCCATCGATAAGATACAGGAATTATTCCCTTATCTGCAATTTGATACAATCAGAAAAATCGTATACCAGGTTTCAAAGAAATAAGTATATCGCTTTAGAACGATGACCTGCAGCAGGCAGGAAAACACCAAGATTGGAAGTATCATCAAACAATAAGCATACCGATACCAGTTCTTTAAAAAGAGAGTCTCCATTCAATCCTCCTGTTAACTTTGATGCGGTGAAAGTGTTAACAGAGTTTATCAAACAGGAAACAACAAGATTCGGGATAAAGAAAATTGTGGTGGGGTTATCAGGAGGGGCAGACTCTACAGTCGCAGCATATCTTGCACACAAAGCCCTTGGCAGCAAAAATCTACTCGGTGTATTAATGCCTTACAAAGCCTCAAGCCCGGATAGTATCCGCGATGCACTTACCATTGCTAAAACTCTCAACATTAAAAGCAAAATAATAAACATTTCAGGAGCAGTTGATTCGCTCATTGAAAATGATTTGGATATTGAAGGTAATAAGGTCCGCAAAGGAAATGTTATTGCAAGAATGCGCATGATTTGCCTTTATGACCAGTCAAATGAGCATAAAGCGCTGGTAATCGGCACAAGCAATAAAACGGAAATACTTCTCGGCTATTCAACTCTCCATGGTGATTTCGCATCGGCTATTAATCCTTTAGGTGACCTATACAAAACACAAGTATGGCAGCTTGCAAAGCTGCTGAAATGCCCCCCATCTATAATAAAGAAAAAACCTTCGGCTGACCTATGGGTGGGGCAAACCGATGAGGGTGAGCTTGGTTTTACATATGAGGAAGTTGACGAGCTGTTATACTGGATGGTTGACCAGCGTTTAAGTAATGAAGAATTGATTGCCTACGGCTTCAAGCCTGCATTCATTAAAAAGGTGCAATGGATAATAAAGCATAATCAGTTCAAACGCCTTCCACCAATAATTGCGAAGCTCTCAAATCGCACAATTAACATAGATTTTAGATATAATAGAGATTGGGGAACGTGAAACAATTAACTATGAGCAATTAGCAATAAAAAAGCATAAAAGTTCTTTTCCACTAAGACACAAAGTAGACCACCTAATTTAACAATATGCTATTTCTCCATTGCTTGAGCATCTGCCTGGTCTATCCAGTCATTCAATGCATTAGTTAAGCTTGGGTCTATGCTGATAGCTTTTTTCCAGCATATTATTGCATCCATAAATTGCCGGTTGTAATAATAGGATATTCCCTTGTTAATATAAGCTTCAGTGTAATCGGGATCGAGCTTGATAACCTTATTAAAATCATCAACAGCATCCGACCAATCTTCCATTTTCATTTTCGCAAGCCCCCTAGCGTAATATGCGCTAGTCAAATCCGGTTTTTTAGCGATGATTTTGGTGAAGTCTTTGACAGCTTTTTCATACTCACCCATTTTATAATCAAGGTCGCCTTTATTCAGGAGCGGCGCAAAATAATTAGGGTCAATTTTACTGGATTTGTCGAAATCCTTTGAAGCTTTATCATACTCCTTCATTTGAAGGTATGCCAGCCCTCTGAAATTGAAAGCCTTGGCATCAAGAGGGACTTTCTGAATATACTTATCATAATATTCTACTGCTTTATTATAATCACCATTATCATACAGGCTTTTTCCCTTGAAGAAATAATTTATCGCTTCAAGCTTAACCTTATCAGAATACTCACCCAAATCGACATTCAGCACATCTTCTATTTTTATTGCGAAGTTAAGGTTTTCCCCTTCCTTCATACCCATAGTGCTTATACCAATGAGCTCTCCGCTGGAGTTCAGCACAGCTCCCCCGCTGCTACCAGGCGAAAGCGCCGCACTAATTTGAACATATTCAATATTATTTTTCTTGTCATCAAATTTCCTGAAACCACCTACAATTCCTTCTGTCATAGTATTTTCCAGTCCCATCGGGCTTCCTATAGCATAAACCTTGCCGCCAACCTTCAAATCAGTTGTGGTTCCGATTTTTATCTGCGGGTAATCTCCATCCTCAAGCTTGAGAACAAGAACATCCCTATCCACGCTGAAGCCAATTATTTCGGTAAATTTTATTTCCTTATCCTTATGCATCAACTTAAGCTTTTCGCTGCCAGCAAAGATGTGGAAGTTGGTTACCAGTATATTTTTATCCTTAATTATTACTCCGCTCCCTTGCATTGATTTTGCACCATCGAAATCATAAGCTTCAACTACAACAATTGCATCATTTACTGATGCAAAAATCTCATCCGCCGACTGGGAAAATATTTTATCTGAAATAAAAGCCGAGAATAATAAAAAGAGGAATAATTTAGTGGAGAATATAAGTAGGTTATACATTTGACTGCCTCCCTAACCTAAAATTGTAATGTAATATTAAAATAAATTTATCCAATAAGCAATAGTTTAGGAAATCGCTTGTAGTATGCAAGCTTATATAAAAGTTGTTAACTGAACTCTATGCATTCTTCAAATTTTCTGGCGTATGAAGCGATAAGTGATGCCTGGTCAAGTCCGTTAATAACGCGGCGGGCATTGCGGTAATTAGTCTTATCTTCGTTAACATAATCACCAAGCTTCTTTCCCGTATATAATCCTTTGGACATACCCAGCTCCAGTATCTTCCATGACGTTTCCGGCTCAAGTACGAGGTCGGGATTGCCAAGAAGATCAATCTTTAAAAGCTTACCGAATTTTTCATAATTAAAATCCCAGGTAAGCTGAACGTATCCCCTTCCTATGTAGGGATAATACTTTTTGCTGCGTAAATAAGCCTTGCTGCCGTATTCAGTTATCGGCTTATATTTATCAGCACATTCATGTTTAATAGTTGCAAGGATATATGCATACTCGCTTGCAAGATCAAATTTTTTGCTCGCATCAAGCTTATCAAGAAGAAAATTTAAGCCGGTAACCTGGCTTTGCCTTAAGGATCCGAAATGCTCCCTGTACTTTTGGTAAAAGATTTTACGGTTTGTCATGGCTGATAGGTAATTTTTTTTCTACCACCCCTTGCCCTCCTTACAAAAGAGGGGATGCAGGCCGTGGTGTTAAGGTAATACTAAGAAGATTATTTGATAAATGCAATAAGCAGCACATTGCGAATTTTCCTTTTTTACATTTTTAATCTTTGATAAGGAACATTACTACGTTTTTAAAGGTATTAATTATAAAGATATCGTTTACGCGAGTGAAAAAGCCCTGTTCCTCTCCTTCGGGGAGGGTTAGGGTGAGGCTTTTCATTGAATTTTCCACAAATTAAAGCTATATTTGAAGTTCATGTTTTTTAGAATAGTAATATTACAAGCGGCGTTGTTTATCACCTTACAGGCGGTTTTTTCGCAGCCTTTAAACGATAAAGTTGACATAACAACAGCTTTAAAGGAAAAATTTACCGATAGAAGCGGCAATACATTGACCGGCAAAGGTGTGGTTATAGGTGACGTTGATTCAGGTGTGGATATCTTCCATCCCATGTTCTTTTTTGCAGATGGCGGCGATTTCAAATGGACGGATGTTAACGGCGATGGCACGTTGACCTTCGGGACCGATGGCGTTGACCTTAACAGCAATGGCACGATAGAATCAAACGAGGTCTTGCGCTACATAGAATTAAGAGATAATACCTGGGGATTACTCCCGGGCACAGACGCTAAGAAATATAATCCCGAATATGATTTCATTTACGTAGACGTAAACGGCAATAAGAGAAGAGATTTTGGCCCCGATAAAGGATTTAAAGAAACCGACCCAACCTACGGCGAGCAGCTTTTAATTTCTGTTGATGATAATAAAAACGGCACAATTGATGGGGGCGAAAAGCTTATTGCCCTTAAAACTTCGAAGATACGCGCAGTGAGAGAGCGTGACGGCAAAGTAAGAAGGCGCGGCATAGACCTTATTTATACC
>DASXTZ010000499.1:0-2250 GCA_036505135.1 Ignavibacteria bacterium | reverse complement strand
TGAAACAGCAGAAGGTGCAATTGGAGTTGCCAGAAAATCTGATAACGATCACGCAGGTGATCCCAATTACAAGGGAGCTTATGTGGGAGAAGGCGTGGTCGTTTCAAATGGTGTTGCTATTAATTATGACGGACAAACAGGGGCTATTCTGAATTATAAAGATTTGCAATTTGCTGCTAATACCCATACTACCCAGGTTCAGGATTATCTAAGTAAATATTATAACATAAATGAAGCAAACCTGATGAGCAAGACTTTTGCAAAGCTCAGAGAGATTACTATTAGTTATGATCTACCTTCGAAACTGCTAAACAAAACATTCATCAGCAGGGCCAGTGTTTCATTGGTTGGAAGAAATCTTTTGTATTTCTATAAAGACAAACGCTTTAAAGATGTAGATCTTGACCAGTACAATTATTCAACCAGCGGCACGGGTTTACAATCGCCTACGACACGGCGTTATGGTTTCAACATAAATGTAGTTTTCTAAATTTTAAATGAAATGAGCCATAAAATTTTCAAGCTATTATACCAAACAGCGATGAAAATTTTATGACGAATTCCATCAGACCTTTTTAAAAAAATAAAAAATACACAGATGAAACAGAAAATGAAAAAGTATAATCATATTTTTCTTATAGCAAGTTTTATTTTCATTGTTGCGGGCTGTAAGAAAACTTTCGAGGAAATGAATGTAAATGAAAATAAACCGACAAGTGTTCCTCCCGCTCTGCCGTTCAACGGTATTCTAAATGATATGTATGATGCACCCTATACAATGTTCGAGCGATGGAGCCAATACTATTGTTGTAATTATGACTATTACGGAAATAACCGTTATGATTTTGGTTCCGGTACTAACTATTTCAGCACCTTAAAAAATGTAACGAAGATGGAAGAAAAAGCCTTGAAAAATGGCGCCGGTACACTAAATCCTTACTCTGCTCTCGCGAAATTTTTCAAAGCATATTTTTTTACAAAAATGAGTTTGCAGATGGGTGATATTCCCATGATAGAAGCTTTGAAAGGTAGTGGAAACCTTACACCGAAATATGATCCGCAAAAAAATGTGTTTAAACAAGCATTGGCATGGCTTGATACAGCGAATACAGAATTAGGTCAGTTAATCAGTTCTAATAACCTTACATTAAGCGGTGATATTTATTTCGATAATAATTTATCAAAGTGGAGAAAGGTTGTAAACACGTTCAAGCTTCGGCTGCTTGTTAATCTGAGTAAAAAAGCCAGTGATGCCGATTTGAATATAAAGCAACAATTTTCCGCTATACTGAGCGACGCGAATAAATATCCGTTGATGACAAGTATGAGTGATAATATGCAGTATGCATTCATTCATCCAACCAATGATTATCCTATGAGCCCGGATAATTTTGGTTTTGATGCATTACGTTATAATACGTCGGCAACATATATCAGCTTACTAACACAAACAAGTGATCCCAGAGTTTTTGTAACAGCAGAACCGGCAAGCGCAATAACAGCAGGAGGAACTAGTCCTACCAGTTTCAGTGCATTTGTGGGTGCACCTCCGGGTGAAGACCTGGGCATTATGTATGTAAAAGCAAACAGCGGTCAGTATTCATTGATCAATCGCAGGCGTTATTATCAAACTTACACAGGCGAACCAAGCATACAAATCGGTTATCCTGAAATGCTTTTCAATATAGCAGAAGCAATTAATCGTGGATGGATCAGTTCAGGTCCTTTAGGCAATGCAGAAGCCCATTACAAAGCAGCTATCAAGGCTTCTATGGCATATTACGGAATTCCAGAGTCAGGATCTTTCAGTGCTTATTTTCTTCAATCGGGAAGCCCGGGTACAACAGCAGTGTATAACAGTTACAGTGTGAATTTTAATTTTGACACTTTTTACAACCAGGTTGGTGTTCTATATGCGGGTGATAATGCTTCCGGCCTGACGCAAATATTAAAAGAGAAATATATCGCTCTGTTTCGCCATTCAGGGCTTGAATCATATTTCACTTATAGAAGAACTGGCGTGCCGATATTTACAACAGGACCTGGCACTGGAAATGGTTCCAGAATAGCCATGCGCTTTAAGTACCCTGGTTCTGAAACCAGCGCCAATGCTGATAATTACAAAGCCGCATTGCAATCACAATTTGGTGGTAATGATGACATAAATGGAATGATGTGGATTCTTCAATAGACTTCTCGTAGCAAGCATAGCAGTTTTCTCAGGGCGATTCTTTTCTAAGTTTCGCCTTT
>DASXTZ010000498.1:0-10101 GCA_036505135.1 Ignavibacteria bacterium | reverse complement strand
TATTTCTGTTGGATGCTTATCATAATATTTATAGTTATCCCAGTTTTGAATCAGAAAGTCTGTTGCAACAACCAGCTTGTTATTAAATGTATTTGAAATTCCCGCACCAAATGACCATGGGAGATCTATCTTGCCATCGCGAATAACAACAGTATCTATAATGCCTATACTCCTGTTGTAATGTCCTGTAATAGACGAATTCAATTTTGCAGGAGTAGAAAAATATACTCCAAGCGTTAAGTCATCAAGTTTTTTTGAACGAAATAATTTTCCGAAACCATGGAATATAAGCCCCGTATTGAAATATATGCCGGAAATTTTGTCTTCAGTGACGTTCTTTGTATCGAATAGGGTGCCATTTGTGAAATCGATGTTTAGCGTTCTGTTGATAGTTCCGAATGCAAAGTTAAACTGAGCGCCAAATGTAAAAGTTTTGAAGATTATATACGAAAAACCCGCAGTAAGCCGGTTCAGGCCGCCGTTACCGCTGTAGGTTTGAGTATATGCTTCGCCTTCAATAGTTGAATCAAATTTTGCATCGTAATTAACATTGCTGTAATTATTAAGCCCTAGGTCAAATATCCATCCGTTACCTTTGTTGAGTGGGATTGAAAGGTTAAAGCTTTCAAAATTTCCGTAAACTCTTTGAGCATCGTTTGTTCCGTCGGAAGATTTCAGGCGTTCGAAGTTAAACTTTGTGGTGAAAATAGTACTTTGAATTCTTGACCATGCTGCGGGGTTAATTGCATTTGTGTAATTTCCATATAAGCCCAGACCCAGAACACCCATCCCCTCCGTCCGCGTGCTTGTTGAATATGTCAGCTCACCCAGGCCAAAGATAGAATACAAAGACCCCCCGTTTTTATCAGCCTGGCTGAAAGAAACAGCCGTTGTAATACATATGAGAAAGGCTTTGGACAGAAAGTTTTTCATGGAGTAGTCCTCGGAGTATATTTAATTACTAAACGCGGCCTTTTCGAAGGATCAGATGCAATGACATTATAAATTGCATACATGTCAAGATTGCTTTGCATGTTAAACGGATATAAAAATAGGCCATAATTAGTTTCGCCCGTCAGCCATCTTTGAAATGGCGAAACATTATCGCTTGAAACCAATCGGAGGGTAAACACATTATTTGCCGGCGATGAACTGAAATATTTCTTTACTTCTGTTTGAAGGCCGGCTGTATCGGTAACCCGCGCGGCGCCTAATTTATTTAGAGCGTTATCTGACAAAGTTTTGTTCGATAATATCGAGCTTGTAGGGTCCATCGTTAAATAAAGCTGAACATCATTAATAGTAGCCGTCGAAGGGAGCCTTGTCATATCAAACTTCATTATGCCAACATAGGCAATGCCTGACTGCAGGAAAAACAGCTCGTTTGTCGGGCTTATCATAGTATTGTTAGCAAGCGATGTTGTTGCCGAAACATCGTAATATAGAGTATCAGTATCACTGTTTTTTGTTACAATGATCTGCAGGCGGGGCTTCAGGTCTGTATTTCTTGAATAGAATCCTTTAATAACGCTGGAGGAAATTCCCGTGGATAAAACTATTCCATAGTTCTTGTTCGGGTAGCTTGTATCGGCGGAATATTCAAGCCAGTCTTTGACCATAGATGTATTCAGGCTGATGTTAACTTCCTCGGAATCATCGGCGGGTGTGCCTGTGTATGAACCCTGTGAAATATTTCCGAACGTATTATTATCAACCGAATCAAGCGTTACGGTTGAAAGCGTCAATGACTTCTGTATCTTATACACATCAAAATTAATCTGTCCAAGTGAATCTGACTGTGCAGAAGGAAAATAATAGTTGTGGTATCTAAGCGTTATGGTTGCCGAGTTAACCGTTGCGCTGTCATAATCTCTGCTTAAATTATAGAATTGCAGCAGCGCCTTTGAATCATAGTTTCCGGTTTTGCCAACCATTAAATACTGTGAGGCAGACGTATTTACGTTTTTTTTTGGATTGGCCATGGTAATTTGCATGGTATCTACATTAGTATCAAATATACGCACTCCACCTGTATCGCCGGGAGGAACAAGGTTCAGGCCAAGTGAAGAAGGTTCATCCGAACAGCCTTCTGAATAAAAAGAAATCAATATAAAACAAAAAATTAGGGCTGCAGTCGGTAGCAGTCCTTTAAGCGGTTTTTGCATCGTGCTCCTGTGGGTATCCATCCCTTTGGGAAATATAATGAACAGCATCAAGTAAATTTGATGCAATAAAATCAATTTTTAGGTTTTCATCAAGACATTTCTGATATGCTATTTTGCCGTATCCGGTCTTCACTAAGATATTATGAATACCGGCATTTATGCCGCATTTCATGTCCGTGTATGAATCTCCAATCATATACGAGGCGCTAAGATCTATGACATATTTGTTTTGAGCTTCTTCTATCATACCTACATCAGGTTTCCTTTTGGGGCTATCTATACTATATTTTTCTACTGAGCCTTCTTTAAGATAAGGCGAGTAAAACAGGTCATCGATTTTTGCTTCGGGATTTGCCTCCTTCAGCAGTTTTAGCATCTTCCAGTTTATTTTATCAAGTTCTTCCTCGGTAAGCATTCCGCGCGCTATTGCCGATTGGTTCGTAATAATGATGGTTTTATATCCCATCTTCCTTGCAATCGCAATGGCTTCTGCCGCGCCATCGATAAGCTCTACTTGTTGAACATTTGTAAGGTAGCCAAGAGTTTCAGGTGAATCCCCTTCGATTTCTTTAAGGATGGTTCCGTCCCGGTCTAAAAATAAAGCCTTGTTCACAAAAGCAATTATGAATTATAAATTATGATTTTATTCTTACGCTCAAATTCCTCGCTCTACCCCCCTCTGAGTCTCCTTACAAAGGTGGAGATGTGTTGTAGGTTGTTTTTTTCTCCCCTCTCTATGTGGAGAGGGTTGGGGGAGGGTTTTACGCCCCTTTTTTAATTATCGACCTGTACAGTTCTATATACTTCTTTGCAGAAACTTCCCATGAATAATCGCAAGCCATGGCGATCCTTATCAGCCTTATCCATTCCTCACGGTTCTGGTATAGCTTCAGAGCGCGCTTTATTGCTTTCATCATTTCGCCCGGCTCATATTTCTCAAAAACAAATCCGTTGCCTTTTCCGTTCTTGTATTCGGTGATTGTATCTGCAAGCCCGCCGGTTGCGCGCACTACGGGAATTGTTCCGTAACGAAGGCTGTACATCTGATTTAAGCCGCACGGCTCATACTTGGAGGGCATCAAAAATATATCGCTTCCCGCCTCTATTAAATGCGCAAGCTCTTCGGAAAATCCGAAATGCAGCCCTATTTTCTTCGGAAACTTTTTCTTCATTCCCTCAAAGAATTTCTGATAGGTCTTATCACCCGAGCCAAGCAGAATAAAATAAATGTCTTCCTTCATCAGTTCAGGCATTGCTTTCTGTATGAGGTTAAAGCCTTTTTGGTCGGTAAGGCGCGAGATTATCCCTATAACAGGTGTATCTGCATTATACTCAAGCCCGAAATGCTTGCAGAGCGATTTTTTGTCCTCGCGCTTTAGGGGAAGCTCCTTTGATGAATATCGGAAAGGTATTATGCTGTCGCGCTCGGGATTCCATACTGTGTAATCGACACCGTTTAAAATGCCGTAAATATCTTTTTTGCGTTTCTTTAATATGCCTTCAAAGCCCATGCCATATTCATGGGTGGTTGCAATTTCTTTTGCATAGTTTTCGCTCACCGTTGTTATTGCATCGGAATACATCAGGCCGGTTTTAAGGAAGCTGAACTTATCATAGTATTCGACTCCGTCTTCGTTATAGATGCTTTGCGGAAGGCCGCTCTTTAAAAATGATTCCCTTGAGAAGAGCCCCTGGAAGGCTATATTGTGGATTGTGAATAAAGTTTTAACCGATTGCAGAAGAGGGTCTTTGCTGTATATTGTTTTGATGTATGCGGGTATGAGCCCCGTCTGCCAGTCATTGCAGTGGATAATATCAGGCTGCCATCCCAAAAGACCAAGCACCTGCACAATTGCTCGGTTGAAGAAAATGAAACGCTCATCATTGTTGGCATAATCCTTGCCTGTTTTCGGGTCGGCATATGGGGCGTCTTTTCCGAAATACTCGTCGTTTTCCAGCAAAAATACCTGAACCTTACCCTTTGGGGATACTATAAATGAGGATTTAATATTGCACGTAGTAATTTTATCTCCAACCGGCACCTCAATATTGGTGAGGCGCTTTATCTCGTAAATCCTCAGCCTCCGCTCATCAAGCGCACCGTATTTGGGAGTGATAATCCTGACTGCGTGCCCCAGCGCGTTAAGCTCCTGCGGTAGAGAATTGGAAACATCAGCCAAGCCCCCGGTTTTGCTGTAAGGGGTAACTTCGCTTGTACAAAATAGAATATTTAAGCCTTTGGCCATTCGGTTGGTTATATAATTTGCTGTAAAATGCAAAATTACGTAAAATTTGAATTTTTTGCAATCCATAAAACCCTCCATGACAGGCAAGGGGGAACGGCAAAAGGCAAAAAAGCAGAAACAAAAACTAAGCCACAGATTTAACTTATTAATAAGAAAGTAAGGAGAAGCAAAAAGCAGGCACGCGGATAACGCCGATTATGACCGATATCTGCAGATTTTTTTTCTTTTACCTGTCTTGCTTTTATTTAATTAGGGAAAATTAGTGTTCATTAGTGGCTCAATCTTTTGCTTCTGCATTTTATCGTAAAAAAAAGAACCAGCCGGCGAAGGGAGTTTAATACTTACACTCCGGCTGATTCTAAATGGCTTATACCACCATCACGTTTAATTCATAAGGGTATTTTATCTCATTAGCGCTTGTACTTTCATAAGGGTTATTCCTAAAACTTCACACAAAGGTATTTCCAAAAATTATATAAGGGATTTTTAACTTACATAAGAGTAATTAATCTAACTGATACAAATATAGCAGCTAAATAAAGTCCCGCAAATAATATAAATTGCTAAAGTTTTGTAGCATTTTCTATTACCGTAGTTAAGTGATACCCGTTGTCATTCCAAAAAGAAAATGATTTTAGGAAAAATTTTATAATGCGTTTTTAAAAATATCTTTTTTACTTTTTTCTTGGGGGAGCTTGGTGGTTGAAGTATTGAGGCTTTGTCCTCCCCAATTCCACTCCGATACGAACGAAGAAAGAATGCGCCGTGAGCGAACTGAGCGCGAGAAGAAACAAAATCCTCGCAGGCAGGAACGCAGTGATGAAGATATGGACACAAACGAAGAGGGTACAGGAATTTAATCCTGGCTCAATTCTACAAGATAATTTCAGCAAATGTTTTTCGTTCGCTGAAATAAAAGGCAGCTATAATAGGCTGCCTTCTTTATTTTCATATTTTCCCTGAACGAAGTGAAGGGTCTCAGTCAGGTCAAAAAAAGGGCGCATCCTAAGGGAGTTGCCTGCTCCGATACCTGCGTAAGCTAAAATTTAGAAACTCGTCACCTTGCTCCTCAAACGTCTAAATTTTTCACGCTTACTTGATATCTTCTCTTTACGGGATTCCCTTAATGGGACGAGAAGCTTTTAATAATCCTTAAAAAGAGTAATTAAAAAATTACATTAATTTTTTTGCTTTTTTAAAATTTCACCACACACCATTTACAATTCTTAATTCGTTACGATTGATCCTTTGTCGTTCTTATCAGCCGTATCCCCGCATAGAAGAAAATAACTCCTAAAATGCCGTAAACTGATATTAGTTTTATATCGCGAACACCGGTGGCAGGTGTATTTACAACATACCACGCTGAAACAATAAGCCCTATAGCACCCGCAATTGTTAAAATAACTCCAAATACTTTCTTTTCCATATTATATATTTAAATTCATGAATTTATGCTTAATCCATTAAACACATTAATTTGCGTTTCGGATTCGGCACAGCGACTTCTTACTCCCAGCCTTTTACGAGGGGTAAAAAGGTTGAGTATGGGAGATTATCTTACATTAATTTGTATCTTTTATTCTTATTTTTGCAGTGGTGAAGAAAGTATAACATGGAACGTATATTAAACGACCAGGACACTGCCTTTTTAAAAAAATTCAAAGGACTCAGGCACTTGGTTGGCAATACACCCCTTCTTGCTATTCAATTTTTATACAAAGGGAAAAAAAGAACCCTATACGCTAAGTCAGAAAACCTGAACATGACCGGAAGCATTAAAGACAGAATGGCTTTGCATATTCTGCATAATGCATATAAGACGGGAACGATTAAGCATGGTGATATGATAGTTGAGGCTACAAGCGGAAATACCGGCATATCATTTTCTGCAATTGGCAAAGCGTTAGGCCACGCAGTAACAATTTTTATGCCTGACTGGATGAGCCGGGAACGAGTGGACCTCATTTCAAGCCTTGGTGCAAAGATATGCCCTGTGACACGTGAACAGGGCGGCTTTTTAGGAAGCATAAGACTTACCGAAGAACTTGCAAAAGAAAATGAAAATGTATTTTTACCTTGCCAGTTTTCAAATGAAGCCAATATTGATGCTCACTATGAAAATACAGGCCCGGAAATTTGGTGGCAGCTTCTGTTTAGTTCTTTAAAACCGGATGCTTTTGTGGCCGGAGTGGGAACAGGCGGAACTATCATGGGAGTCGGTAAGAGGCTTAGAGAGCTAAACCCAAAAGTAAAAATTCATCCGCTCGAGCCGGCGGAATCTCCTACAATAAGCACGGGCAATAAAGTTGGCCAGCATAGAATACAGGGTATCTCAGATGAGTTTATTCCCGCTATCCTGGATCTAAGCAAAGTAGATGAAATAATTTCGGTTCATGACGGGGATGCGATTTTAATGTCGCAAAAACTTGCAAGCCAGCTGGGGCTCGCAGTAGGGATCTCTTCGGGGGCAAATTTTATCGGGGCATTAATTGCGCAAAACCAGCTGGGTGACGAATCGGTTGTTGCAACAGTGTTTCCGGACTCAAATAAAAAGTATTTAAGCACTGACCTATTGAGAAAGGAACCTGTAAAAAATAATTATTATTCACCCGATATTGAACTTATAGATTTCCAGGCACTTAAAAGAGTATGCCATACGTGCTGCGATTATGAAGACTGTGAACAAAAATTACCAGTAACAACCTTGCAGTTATAGGTAACGTTTTCCCTACTGGTTTCACATTAAAGCATATGTTTTTTGTGTGTTTGATTAAAAAGTTTAATAAATTAATTTACAAACTTTATTGCTAATTATTACATTTATGAAAAGATATATTACTTTATTGATTCTTCTGGTGATTATCGCAGTTGTTGCGATTTCATTCAAGCCTACGGGCGGAAAATTTGGTCCGCATCTTACCGCAGTTTTAGATAATACAAGTGAACAAACTTTTGTAGTTTATATTTATTTCAGTGATAAAGGCGCTAACGCGTATGCTTTGCTAAACAATCCTAACAGTTTAGTTACTCAGCGTTCTATTGAAAGAAGGCTGAAGGTAAAATCGCAAAATGAAGTCGTGGATTTCAGCGATATACCTATCTATCAGCCGTATGTTGATCTGCTTGAAGGGAAAGTTTTAAAACTCAGGCATCAGGTAAAATGGTTTAATTCTGTCAGCGCCGAAGTGAGCAGAGAACAGCTGGCAGGTATTACTGAATTAAACTGTGTTGCTCAAATTGAGCTTGTCGAAAAATTTAATAAAAGACGTGACGACGTTGAATTTACAGCCCAAGATAATATATCTGAACAAGTGCCCCAAAAAGACTTAGTGGATACGTTAAATTACGGGACAGGCTTAACGCAGGTTAGCCAGATTAAAGTTAATCTTGTTCATAACCAGGGTATATACGGTCAGGGTGTCTTAATAGCAAGCCTTGATGATGGTTTTAGGAATCAAACTCATCCGGCGTTTAACACCCAGCCATATCCAATGGTTATTGAATCGCAGTATGATTTTCAGCTAAACCTGCCGGGCGCTTTTCGGACAACCGCCTCTCACGGAACGACAACAATTTCCTGCATTGGAGCATATGCACCCGGACAGTTGATAGGTACTTCTTTTAAATCGCATTTTCTAGCCGCAAGAACGGAAGTAGATTCTTTTGAACGTCCAATAGAAATGGATAACTGGGTTGCGGCATCGCAATGGGCAGATTCGCTTGGCGCAGATGTAATTTCAAGCTCGCTTGGCTACTTGGATTTTGACCCGGGATACCCAAGCTGGACGTGGCAGGATATGAATGGCAATACACTTGTTGTAACCAATGGTGCAGACCTTGCTTCAGACCATGGTATAGTTGTTGTGAATTCAGCCGGCAACAATGGACCAAATTCTCAACATAATACACTTGGCGCTCCTGCTGATGGAGATTCGGTAATAACATTAGGCGCTGTTACTTCAACAGGAACAGTTGCAAGCTTTAGCTCGGTTGGCCCAACCACAGACAACCCTCCGAGAATAAAGCCTGATGTTATGGCAATGGGCAGCGGTGTTAAAACGGCAAACGGCTCAGGTACTGGTTACAGCAGCTTTTCCTCGGGAACGTCTTATTCCTGTCCGCTAGCAGCGGGAGTTTGCGGCTTGATTCTTTCTGCGAATAAAAATCTTACACCGTTCCAGGTGAGAGGAATTTTAAGGAAGTTTGCATCGATGTCGAATAACCCCAATAATACTTATGGATGGGGAATAATAGATGCCCAGCAATCGGTTGATTCAGCGCGCAAGCTTGATAACACTCCGCCAACTATTTTACATACCCAGCCGTTCACAAGCACTACAAACAATGGTATCATTATTATGAAAGCCAGAATATATGATAACGGTATCATAAGGAACTGGACAAATGAAGCGCCTCTGTTATATTATAGAAAAAGCATAAATGGCGGGATTAATTGGTCATCATATACTGCAGTAAATTATACAAGTACAAACCTTGATACATTCTTTTTCCCGATAACAGGCAGCAATAATGGAACAACGGTAGAGTACTACTTTGCGGCTCAGGATATAGCACTCCCAACGCCTAAGATGGCAACACTTCCGGCAGGCGGAAGCGGAATAAATCCTCCGGGGCAGACTCCACCACCAACAAGATTTTCATATTATGTAGGTTTAGTTGGAATAGTGCCTGTTTCAAATGAAATACCGAAAGTATTTAAGCTTTATGAAAATTATCCGAATCCGTTTAACCCAACTACGAAGATTAAATTTGATTTACCCAAAACTGGGATAACGAAACTTGCTGTTTATGATATTCTTGGAAGAGAAGTTGCGTCATTGGTTAATGAAGAGTTAAAAGCTGGCAAATATGAAATAAATTTCAATGCAGGTAATTTTTCCAGCGGAGTTTATTTCTATAAGATAATTGCTGGCGAGTTTGTAGATACTAAAAAGATGCTGCTTGTGAAATAAAAACCCAGTGGAATAAGTATAATAAAAGGGGAGCAATAGGCTCCCTTTTTATTTTAAAATGGAAATATTACATTTAAATAAAGCAAGTTTTAATATGAAAAGTTTTAAATACATTTTTTTAGTTTTTATTTTTAACCTTACCCTCCTTGCTCAGTGGATTTCCAATACTGCAGTTAACACACTGGTATGCGATACGACAGGCGAGCAAACTCTTGTCAAGTGCGCCCTGTGCCAGGATGGCTCAACTTACTATACATGGTTCGATAGCAGAGGTGGTGGATATGCTGTTTATATTCAAAAGCTAAACCAAATTGGAGTTAGACAGTTTCCTGCAGGAGGTATTCTTATCAGCAATAATCCGCAAAACTCCTCACTTGTTGATTACGATTTAATTGCAGATGCAGGAAATAATGCTATAGTTGTATTTACAGATATAAGAAATGGCGGAGCGATTAATCCGTTCGCATATAAAATCAGCCCTGCAGGAGCAATGTTATGGGGCGGAAATGGCGTTACGTTATCTGATTCGGTGAATGCTTTTCAACCTAATCCTAAAGTCGTGGAAACTTCAGACGGTAACTATGTTTTTCTGTGGAGATTAGGCCAGGGCCCAACCAAGCTTGCCATGCAAAAGCTGAATTCAGCGGGTGTAAAGCAATGGGGTACAGGCCCGATTATTTTTACCAGCGGCACATCAGAAAATTATGACTGGCC
>DASXTZ010000497.1:0-6939 GCA_036505135.1 Ignavibacteria bacterium | reverse complement strand
AGATATGAAGAATCTTGATACGGGATTTTTCTGCTCAGAAAATATCTTTCCCCTCATGAACAGTGTCATTAGCATTGGAACGATCGTTATCGAAATTAATGCTGAACCAACAAGGGCAAACGTTTTAGTAAAAGCAAGCGGGTGGAACAACTTTCCTTCCTGGCCTTCGAGTAAAAACACAGGCAGAAACGAAACTACAATAATAGCAATCGAGAAAAATATAGCGCGTCCGACCTGTTGTGCTGACTTGATAGAGATCTGTGTATAATCGATTATTTCGCCTCTCTCGGCTGCATTGGCAATATTCCTGTATGCATTTTCAACAAGTACAATAGACGCATCCACAAGCACACCAATTGATATTATGAGACCTCCCAGGCTCATTATGTTCGATGTTATATTGAACTGTTTCATAAGAATGAATGCTATCAGAACAGAAACAGGCATTTCTATAAGAATTCTTATCGCACTTCTGAAATGAAATAAAAATATCATTACAACAAGGCTGACTACGATCGCTTCCTCAATTAATGCATTTTTCAATGTGTTTATTGAGCGTTCTATCAAAGAGCTTCTGTCATAAGATGTTTGAATTGTTATTCCTTCGGGTAAACCTTTTTCAAGTTCTTTGATCTTTTCCTTCACTCTCTCAATAACTGTCGAAGCGTTTTCACCGTATCTCATTACAATTATTCCGCCAACGACTTCACCTTCGCCGTTCATATCCAGCAGGCCGCGTCGGCTATCTCCCCCTATCTGGACGGTTCCCACATCGCTTATTCTTATAGGAATACCTGTTTCATTATTCTTTAAGACAATATTTTCTATGTCATAAGTTGACGAAATATAGCCTTTTCCCCTTACAAAGTATTCGCTTTCACTTGATTCAAGATTGCTGCCCCCAACGTCACGGTTACTTTTTTGAACTGCTGCCACTACGTCATTTATACCAAGCCCGTAAGAATATAATTTGCCGGGGTCTACATCAATTTGATATTGCTTCACAAAACCGCCAATTGAGGCAACTTCTGCGACTCCTTCAACCGATGTAAGCTGATATTTGAGGTAATAGTCCTGCAACGCGCGCAGCTCGCCAAGGTCATACTTATCGCTTTTAAGATGATACCAATAAACATGCCCAACTCCCGTGCCATCCGGTCCCATTACGGGGGTTGCTCCGGGAGGCAGGATATTTTTGACCTGGTTAAGTTTTTCAAGCACCCGGCTTCTTGCCCAGTAAATTTCAGCTTTATCTTCAAAGATTACGTATATAAAGCTCATCCCGAACATCGAAAAAGAACGAACTGCCCTTACATTAGGTATCCCCTGAAGGGCCTGGGTTAATGGATATGTGATCTGATCTTCAATAATCTTAGGGCTTCTTCCCATCCATTGCGTAAACACAATAACCTGGTTTTCAGAAAGGTCTGGTATTGCATCAACAGGTGTATTTATTACGGACCATATCCCAACTCCAATAACGAGCAAGTAAACAACAACAATTACAAACCTGTTTCGTGCCGAAAATTCTATTATACGTTCTATCATCTTCTTTAATTTTTATTAGCTATATTAATGTTTGGGTAAAATTGATATATATAATTGGTAAGAGGCAGGGTTTTTACCATATAGATCTTTTAAATCGTTAGGTGTAGAATAAATTGTCCCCTGCAGCCCTGCGTTCAAATCCAGTCCGACAAAGCTCAAAATTTTTCTTTTGTATCCTAAAGTATAGGCGCCGATTAATTCTCTTGTATACGGCAAGTCTTCAATCCCCAGGTCATGTCTTGTTTTTTCTACATTCTCAAGCCTTGTATATATCGAATTGCCTGAAATATAAAACTCAGCCTCGGCTAAATAGCTATTCTGTGCACCCGCATAGTTATCCTTATTCTGTCCCCAGATTAAGGAGATATCTATATTGCTTTTAGAATTTATTTTTTTTGAATATAAAACCGAAGCGGATCTCTTAACCACATCAATTCCTTCACCCTCGGGGTCTTTGGTAAATCCAGCAGAAATTTGCAGGGAAATATCGTTTATTGGATTATATGATAGTCTTCCGCTGTACGAATTGAATTTAGGCTTATCAAAATTGAGCCTGTTTTCATCCGGCTCGCTGCCGTTAAATACAGAGCCTTCTAATTTAACTATGCTGTTTAACGAAATACCTAAGGTTGCAACTCCGAATGTTACATGCGTAGCATCCTGCCAATGGTGGCTCAAAGTTGCGTCGGGATTTGACAGCGCAGAAGGCCTATGCATAAATACAACCGGACCTAATGCAGGCTCTCCGGGATATCCAAGATACACATATCCGCTAAGCGATTTAGAGAACCTGCCGCTTAAAGATAATGCTAACTCAGAAAAAATATCATGAGGATGTTGTCTATCTATCAGCGGACTCCCTTTCCATGTTTCACCTGTCTGGAATAATAGCGGATAACCATCACCGCCCTCTGACAGGCGGTCAGCACTAAGCATTGTGCGAAACATAATTTGTGCATCATTCCCAAGCATCCTTTGTGCAGATGCCATAAGCCAATTTGGTGAGCTGAAAGCATCTCTACCGCGAGGGCCTCCTTGTTTTGTATATCTTAAAGAAATACCTCCGTGAATCATGAACATCCAGTTATCCGAATGGTACATAGCCATGTGCATTTGAGATGATGCGGGCGTCCAGCTGGTTCCCGAGCCTTCCTGGCTCATTTTATCGGTTAAGAGAACGCCCCCATTCATTCCCATATTCATGTGATGGTTATGCATTAAATGGGAGTTAATATCGCCGGTCTTCATGCTATCGGTTTTTGTTGTATCATTTTTTTCATGTTCCATGTGGTCATGCTGCCCATAAGCAGCATAAGAAAAAACCAGAATAATGAAAATTATTTTAAACATCATGGTTTTGTTGGTGTTTAAGGAAATGTTTCATTTTAAAGTAATAATTAATTTTAGCAGCCTTTTTTCTGACAGCCCGATTTATGTTGATGTCCGTTAGAATTGTGATCATGTTCTTTTGACTTTTCATTTTTTATTACTGGGCACTTATCCGTGCATCCGCCTGATTGTCCCTTGCATTGATTCATATTACAGCCTATTTTTTTGCACTGTTTCATATCCGGGCAATTCATCCCCTGGTCTTTTTCTTCTTTTTTTTGTGGAACTAGATCCATACCACATTTAGGGCATTGTCCGGGTTTATCGGAGATTACTTCAGGATGCATCGGACATGTATAGGTAACTTTTGAACTATCTGTTATTGTTGAATCACTTACAACCTTTATTTTATTTTCTCCACTAGCTGCATTTGTATACGCCGCAGGTAAAATGTAAGTACTTATAAGAGTTAATGTTATTAATGCTATTAAAATAGCTGAAAGTTTTTTGAGTTTCATTTTTATCTCCTTATTTTTTTTATTTAAATTTAATAATCTTGCATTTATTGCGACTATCACTGTGCTTAATGACATTAATACCGCACCTAAAGCCGGGCTGAGAAGAATTCCTGCGGAATATAAGACACCGGCTGCAAGCGGTATAGCAAACGTATTATAACCTGTAGCCCAAAGCAGGTTTTGTACCATTTTTTTGTAAGTTACTTTAGCAAGCTCAATTGTTGACGCAACGTCCATCGGGTTGCTTTTAACAAGAACGATGTCAGCAGTTTCAATAGCAACGTCAGTTCCTGCTCCTATTGCTATACCCACGTCAGCTTGAGCTAAAGCCGGTGCGTCGTTAACGCCGTCTCCTGTCATTGCTACAGTAATTCCCCTGGACTGAACCTCTTTAACCTTTTCAGATTTTTGATGCGGTAACACTTCTGCAAAATATTCGTCAATTCCAATTTGATCTGATACATACTTTGCTGTCTGACTGTTATCTCCGGTTAACATTATACATCTTATACTCATTGATTTTAGCTTGGCAATCGCTTCCCTTGATTCTTTTCTAATAATATCAGCCAGGGCAATTGCGCCTTTTAATTCTCCATCTACTAACAGAAACACAACTGTTTTACCCTGCTTTTGCAGATTCAGAATTCCTTCAATTTCTTTATATTTACCTGATTCTTTAAGATATCCGGGGCTGACCACCATCACTTCTTTTCCGTTTATTTCACCTTTTGCTCCCTTACCGGGTATTGCCTTAAAGTTTGATACAGTTATATGTTTATCAACCTGTTCTGATATTGCCTTAGCAATTGGATGCTCGGAATAACGTTCAATTGACGCTGAATATTCCATTATACTCTTACTATCCATATCATTAGAAATTGGAATAACATCAGTAATGCCAAATTTACCTTCTGTAAGTGTGCCGGTCTTATCAAAAATTATTGCCTGGATTTTCCTGGCGGCTTCGAATGCGGCGCGGTTCCTAATAAGGAAACCGTTTCTTGCTGCAATTGAAGTCGAAACAGCAACAACAAGCGGAACTGCAAGTCCCAGTGCATGAGGGCATGTAATAACCATGACAGTTACAGTTCTTTCAATTGCAAACGCAAAGTCTGAATTTTCAATTGCCAGCCATATAAAAAGCGTTAAAGCACCGGCCGACAAAGCTATTATAGTAAGCCACAAAGCTGCGCGGTTTGCAAGGTCCTGTGTTTTTGATTTGCTTTCCTGCGCTTCTTTTACGAGTTCGATAACCTGTGAGAGAAAAGAATCTTTTCCGGTTTTTTGAACCTCAACAGTGATTGAGCCTTCTCCATTTACAGAACCGCCTATAACTTTGCTGCCAGCCTGTTTAGAAACCGGTTTAGATTCTCCTGTAAGGAGTGATTCATTTACCGATGTATCTCCATTCAGCACAACACCATCAGCAGGGATTTTTTCGCCGGGTTTAATAATTACTTTATCTCCCGTTTTGAGTTCTTCAAGCGGAATATCTTTTATGTTTCCGTCTTCCAACAACAGGTGAGCATCCGATGGCATTAGCTTAGCCAGGTCTTCAAGCGCACGTGAAGCACCCAGAACCGATTTCATCTCTATCCAGTGACCGAGCAGCATTATATCGATTAGAGTTGCGGTCTCCCAGAAGAAAACATCACCTTTTAGTCCGAAAACAACAATACTGCTGTAAACAAATGCTACAGTTATGGCTACTGCAATTAAAGTCATCATTCCGGGAGTGCGCGATTTTAACTCTTCAAACAGCCCTTTAAGAAATGGGAAACCTCCATAGAAGAATACGAATGCAGAAAGAACAAATAAAATATATTTATCTGCGAAAAATCCAAACTTATCACCAAGTCCAAGCCAGTGCTGTATCATAGGGGTCAGAATTACAATCGGGATAGTAACAATTAAAGATATCCAGAACCTTTTCCTGAAATCTTCAATCATATGCTCATGATGAGTGTGATGTGAATGTTTATGCATCATATTACCTGATTCTTTGCCATGTATATGATGTTGTTCTTTCCGCATTTCTATATGTTCTTTATGATGGTGTTCCATATTCAGTTAGTTATTATATCATCCCGGAAAATTCGAGATAGCAACTGAATATCCCGCTTCTTTAATTGCATATATTATTGATTCTTTTTTAATTTTCTTATCGTCATACTCCACTTTTACTTTGCCGATTGAAACATTAAATTTTTCCAATGGCAGCTTTTTCAATTCTTCCTCAACTGCATGAACACAATGCCCGCATGTCATTCCATTTACATTTAAAATCTCTTTTATTGTATTTTCCATAATTATTAAATTTTATAAAATTTTGTATTCTACCTGTGATTTGATCCCGACATTAAAAAAATTATCATCATTGCTGCCATCATTGCTCCCATTATTAGTCACATTTCAGTTCCCATACCCATAAATCCATGGTCATGATTTGTATCTTTTTCTTCTTTTCTTTGACTTTTTTCTTCATCGGGGATTTTTTGCTCCTTTTCCTTAATAATTAAGTCCATTCCGCACTTCGGGCATTGGCCGGATTTATCGGAAACAACCTCCGGATGCATTGGGCAGGTATAGGTTAGTGAATCAGATGCTTTTATTGTTGAATCTGATAATGATTTATTTGATAAAGGTGAAAAGTTTGAAGCTGTAAATAAATATGAACCTGTAAATACGAATGCAATTACAAAAATTGTAATTGTTAATCCATTTTTTGATGTTAAATTATTCATTTTTTTATTTATTTTATTAATTATCTGTCGTTTGGCATCTTGCAGCAATTGTGAAGATTATCGTATGCGGTTTTGTCACCTTTTTTATCATTTGCGTCATAACCTGCAGCCGAAATAGCGTCCTCAATTTTTGATACATCGGTTTTTGTCTCATCATATGTAATGGATGCTTTTTTATTCTCAATATCAACGTCAATATTTATTATGCCGTCTATCTTATTTAGCGCCTTTTCGATTGTTTTTACACAGGTACCGCATTGTATTGTTGGCAGCAATATCTCAGTGGTTTTCTCACTTGCAATTGAGTGACCATTGAATATAAATACGGCCGCTGTAATTACAATAATGTTGAGATTTGAAAATATTTTTTTGCTTATCATTTTTTATCCTTTCTCGTTCCAAACACATGTTGAAGAATCTTTTTTAATTTATTTACATTCTGCCGGTTTATTGGCTGCTGCTTCGGGGTTTGCTTTAGTATCATTGGCATCATAGCCCAGATCTGAAATTACCTTTTCAACGTCTTTTTTAGTAGTTATGTTTTTGTCTATAAGGGCGTGAACCCTGCTATCCAGTATGTCAACAAAAAAATCAACTACCCCAGGCGTTTTTTTCAGTGCTTTTTTAATTGTGCTTTCGCATTCCCATGTTTTAATTGTTGAAAGCTGTATCTCAAAGTGGAGAAGATTATCCTTTCCTTCCTGTTTCTTTTCAAGTCCTTCATGCTTTTCCATCATTTCCTTATTGAAATCCTTTTTTGAGACCATGTCCATCTTGCAAATGGGGCATTTCCCCGGCTC
>DASXTZ010000496.1:0-4508 GCA_036505135.1 Ignavibacteria bacterium | reverse complement strand
TTTATACCGAAGAAGATTCCAGCGGGCACGGAACGGGTGTAGCAGGCTTGCTGCTGGGCGGAACATATGGAGTTCAAAAAATACAGGGTGTTGCTCCCGAGGCTGAGCTGATTGTTTCATGCATTCGTTACGACTATACTCCACGCTTTGTAAGAAATTTTCCAGAACATCTAAATTTTCTGAGAGATGAAAAAGTTAACATTCTTTTAATAGAAGACGGCGAATGGATGAATGAATTTATGGACGGTTCTTCCCCTGAAGAACAGATCCTTAACGAAATGGCAAGAGAAGGTATAACAATAGTTGGTGGTGCGGGTAACTTTACAACGGGCAATATGCTTATTATGGATACTCTTACCGCTGGCAAAGAAGTAAAATATCAGGCAGAAGCCCCATCCACAACCGAAGGTAAAACCAATGATGGTGTTTTCTTTTCTTTCCTTTGGCCAAACACAAATACTAATATAGATTTTACTCTTGAGACCCCGGATAAAAATAAAGTTGAGCTGAATTCAGGCTCAGGACTTGTAAAAGCAGGTTCATATAATATTTATTACGCAAAAGAAACATCTCCAAAAGGGACGGTAATGTTCCGATTTGGATGTTCGAAATCTGATTCAGGCACAGTGAGCGGCTCATGGAAATTCAGCCTGAAATCAGACGGCGAGGCTATCCTGCGCGCTTTTATAGTTGATGTTTCCCAGTCATGGTCAGGAAACTCACACTGGAAGGATTCACCTAAGATAAGTGATGAATCAAATGTTTGTTTTCCTTCTACTGCCGATAGCTGCATTGCAGTAGGCGCTTATGTAGTTAATTTCGGATGGATGGATAAAGTCGGTGATATTGCAAGCTACTCAAGCAAGGGCTATAATATAACGGGTAAGCTTGGAATTGATATAACCGGACCCGGACATTCTACAATAACCACCGAAAAAGATTATGGCTACCAGATGTTCAGCGGCACAAGCGCAGCCGCTCCGCATGTTGTTGGTGCGGCAGCTTTGCTTTTGCAGTATCAGCCCGGTTTAACTCATACTCAGATAAGGCAAATTTTGCTGAATTCAGCAACACACGATAATTTTACAGCTTCAGTTCCTAACCCCACATGGGGCTATGGAAAGCTAAATATAGAGAACGCAATAAAATATTTAATAAGTAATTCAAATTAACTAATGAGAAAATTCAAAGGTAAGAAAGAAGAGCAGAGCACCTATAAAACCATGCAGATGCAGACTGCGAAGAACAGGCCCCGGAAGAAAGTTGACCCGCTGAAACAAAGAAATATCACTTTCGTTGATTTCAGGGATACTCGCCTTCTGACAAGGTTCACAAACGAACAGGGTAAGATTCTTCCTAACAGAATCACAGGTGTCAGCTCCAAAATGCAGAGACAGATAACTCTGGCAATAAAAAGAGCCCGTCATCTTGGCCTGATGCCTTTTGTAAGCGAAGAATTCAGAAACTAGCAATTCGTAAACTGATGTAGTGTGAACTGGTGAACTACTATTCACTAGATTACCAGTTGACTAGTTCACCTCTTAATTTATGTTCGTCGATACACACGCACATCTTAATTACCCGGAGCTTAAAAGCAGCCTGCCTGACATTTTAAAACGAGCTGCTGATAATGGCGTAGAAAAAATAATAGTCCCTGCTACCTCTTACAAAACATCACTTGAAATTACAGAGCTAATCCAAAAGCATGAAATGCTCTACGGCGCGGTCGGGATTCATCCAACCGAGCTTAATGATTTCGAAGAGAAACAGCTTCACGAGATTGAAAGCCTTGCTAAAGAAAATAAAATTGTTGCTATTGGCGAGATCGGTTTAGACTATTACTGGGAACCCTACGATAAAGCTCTTGAGCATCATGTCCTTAAATCACAGCTCGAAATAGCAAAGCGGTCTAATCTTCCGGTAATTCTACATAACCGTAAGTCTTCCGAAGACCTGATGAAAATTGTGGAAAGCAAATTCGAAAACGGAAAGTTAAAGGGACAATTCCACTCATTCAGCGGTGATGAAGAAATGGCAAAAAAATGTGTTGAGATGGGATTTTATATTTCATTCACCGGCAATATTACTTATAAACCTAAAGACCATACTTACATTGCATATCAAATTGTAAGAGAGACTCCAATTGAAAACCTACTGCTTGAAACCGATACCCCATATTTGCCACCTGTTCCCTATCGAGGCAAGCAAAATGAGCCCTCATATATTAAACACACCGCTGAAAAGCTTGCTGAACTTAAAGGAATTTCTATAGAAGAGCTTGCAAAGACAACTAGTGAGAATGCTATAAGATTGTTTAATTTATAATATAGCTAACAGAATCCATTACATAAAAAAAGGTAATTTTATGAATTTAACAGCAAGCCATTTTATTTAATAAAATCTTAATAATTCCTTAACCAAAAAAATATAATTTAGAGCACTTGGAGGAATTATTTTGAGGTATGAAGAATATTTAAAATCGCCGGACGTCGAACGGGCTTTTAATGATATGTTTGAAGAACGGAGAGATTATTACAGAGTTAAAAGCAGGGAATTTGGAATTACTGCCGACCACGTTGAGCTATTTTCAATAAAAATGGCTTATCTTTCTACAGATATGCACTTTACTGAAAAATATCTTGGCTTAGACAAAGATAAAAAAGAAATCCTGCTTCTTGCTGAAAGCGGGGCTTAAGTATAATTATAGCAGTTATGCTTATTCCGTTATAAATGCTCTGAAATCGTTCTCACCGTTAATGTTTATCTTCACTTTGAATGTTGCCCTGAACCCGTAAACCTGCCCGGGGAAAAGATCGTATGCATCAACAGGCTGAATAATGCCGAAAATATTTTTACCGTTATTCTGGCCTGCATCACTTCTGCCTTTAAGCCAGAAACAGTAAACAGGCTTGGTTGTTTGTATTGATGAGGTATTAAAATATCCCCATGCAGCTGTATTATCTTCGGTAAAATCCTCTGTCCCGAACGACGAGCCAATTCCTGTATATACAGCGGCCATAGTGTCAAATTCTGCAATTGTCATATTAGGAGATACCTGGAAATATTTTGTTTCATAACCGGGTGGAAGTAACTGGTCATAAATACCTGATGTAAGATAAAAATTCTCACCGGCATTTGATTCATCCTGCATAGCTGCATCCCTGTTGGGATCTCCGCCCGTAACACTTTGGCCGGTAAAAAGATTGATACCGTAATAAGAGCCAAATGCTGAAGAATCTTCCTCTACGGTTATATTATTAAAAACCCTTACATTCGGATTAGCTGTGCCTCCGCCACCCTGAGGGTTTTCTTCATCCGAACATCCAACTATAGCCATAGCAGACAAAACTAAAACTAATACAAGTGGTAAAATAATTTGTTTGATTTTAAAAACGTGTAACATAAATTTCCTTTTTTAGTTTACAATTCGAACTTAAGCCCGGAGTAAACAAAAAAAGTAGAAGAAGTTGTTTTATTAACTAATTCGGTGCTTTTTTGAAGGTTATTTAATCCCCCATACTCATATTTACCTCCGAGCAAAGCTCCCATGAAGTCATTAAACATATACGCACCAGAAAGATTCCCGGTCAATCCTAAATCAAAATTTTTCACTGCAAAATAAGTAGTTTCATCCTGGGATATGAGAAAACCGAAATACGGACCTAAGTTCACGTCAATTCTAACTTTACCTATTTCAACCCCGAAATATAAAAGAAGCGGGATATTTATGTAGTTCAAAGAAGTTGAAGTTCCACTTGTTGTTTTAAATCCCTTTGACGAATATTGCGCTCCCGTAGTAATACCAAATCCTAAAAAATTTAAATCAATGATTGCTCCGATACTTGGTCCCAGCTTAGTACTTGTATTTTGCAGCTGCTGGGTATTGGAATCAACCTGGTTTAACTCGTTGGTTGTTTTAGATATATCTAACCCCAGCTGAATATCAACATCAAGATAGAAAAGGGCATTTTTCTTCTTTATAATACGCTCAGCTTCCTTCAAATGAGCTTTATTTTCCTTAGAAGCAGGTGTTAAGCGAAGCCTCCCCTCCCAGTCCTGCGACTTAGCAGGTAAAGAAAATAAACAAATTGTAAAAAAAAGTAACAGGGATTTAATTAGTAGATTTTTCGATTCCATTTTTTCTCCCTTTTTATATTTATCTGTTTCGAAACGAAACAAGATATCACCTTGCACCGAAGCTTAGCTTCAGTGAATATTTGATAAAATATATTGAGAATTTACTTTTGCCCGTATTCCTGATAGGTTGAGGTGTGGTCAGGGTCAATATCCATCAGCTTCCTGTAGATTGTTTTATCGTAATAATCGGTTAAGGTTTGTGCTATTTCCAGATATTTGGTCTCAAAAAAGTTTTTAATAATGAACGACCTTACTTCAAGTTTTTTCACTTTTCCAATAAGCTCGATAGCCTGTGAGATTCGTTCAAGGGCGGCGCGCTTGTTGTACTGCAGGGAATCAATTCCTGCGAAATGATATAACCAGAATGCTTT
>DASXTZ010000495.1:0-2044 GCA_036505135.1 Ignavibacteria bacterium | reverse complement strand
AAGAAAAGTGAGGTGTAACATGCCAAAAATAAAAAGAATTTTTTACATCAACGAAGAGGGCAAATTAATAAACATCCAGGAATCTCCTAAAAATATATATTCATATCCCGAGGAAGTAGTTGATCATGATTATAGGGTATTCAAGGAGCTTGACAGCGGCGAAATTCTGCCTGTAAACACTGTTTACTATATTGATCGGTACTTTGACACTGTTTATTAATTCGGGGATTTCCTTTCTCCCGGAAGGTGTATTACCCATTTAATTTGACGTTTTATGTCAACTAAGATTTTTATTGCCCTTTTTGATATTAAATATCCATCCTTTTAAAACGTAAATCTGATAAATACATATAATATTATTTTGCTGATAAAGGCTAAAATAAAAGATATTCCTGCATGGGAAAGAACGGAAGCCGTTGGGATTTTTACAGAAGCTTTTACCGATGATCCCCTATTTAAGTTTGCATTCCCTGAAACAGAGGAAAGAGAAAAGTTAACAAAATTAATGTATGAGTTTGTTGTCATGGACATGGTTCCGGAATTGAACCTGACAATTAAAGGCGTATACAAAGAAAATAAGCTTGCCGGCTGCATAATTTATACTACTCCAAAAAGCGACCAATGGAGTAATAAAATGATGGGAGCTGTAAGCAAAATGAGAGAAAAGGCTGATAATCCCAGAATAAACTTAATCGGTGAGTTTGCCATGCTGGATAAATATGAACCCGGAGTTAAGTATTGTTATGGAAATGAGCTTGCGGTTAAAAAAGATTACAGAAGAAAGGGAATCGCAGATAAATTAATTAAAACAATGATAAATGACTGTAAAAGCTATCCTGAGGTTAAAGGAATACTTATAGATACTGCAAACAAGGAAAATATAACCCTGTATGAAAAATGGGGATGGGAATTAAAGCAAACTACAGATTTTTATTCCATAAAAAAGTATTTTATGTGGAAAGAGTTAAAAAATAACCCCGGATTGCTCCGCGCTTCGCTGTTCCCGCATCCGCGGGAATGACATTGTAAATGTCAAAATCCGAAATAGCCGCTGCTAACTGTCAGAATGACATTTCCGGAAAGACTTTGGTTAAAATAGAAGCATGGGAAAAGGAATAGCATTTTTTTCAATCTTTATTACGGCTGTGTTAAAACTATTTAATTAAAACCAATTTTTTGATGTTTGTATAATCACCTGATTTCAGCTTATTAAAGTAAATACCGCTTGAAAGCAGAGAAGCATCAAAGGCGGCTTCGTATCTTCCCGGCTGCAAAAATTTATTAACCAAAACTTCAACTTCACGCCCAAGAATATCATAAACATATAAATTCACAAAACCTGGTTCAGCAATATCAAAACGAATTGTTGTAGACGGATTGAACGGATTCGGAAAATTCTGATATAAATTAAATTTTTCAGGTATCTCATTTGCATAATGTTCAACCCCAACCACTCCGCCACCATTGGTAGTTTTAATTATTCTGCCGCTATCGCCAACAGCCCAGCCGGTATTTGCATTTATAAAATAAACTCCGTAAAGCTCATACGGCGGGACGCCCTGCTGTACAGACCAATTAACACCTGCATTAGTAGTTTTAACAATATACGGCACTCCGGAGCTGTTTCCACCGACGCAATAACCTGTCTGACTGTTTACAAATGATAAACTGAAAAGGGGCATAGTATTTCCTGTTGGATAAACTAACCATGAACTTGCTCCATTAGTTGATTTGGCAAAATATCCGTCAAAGGAACACATATAAATTATATTGGTATCTAGTAGTTGCATATACTGATACCCATAGCCTGTTGAAGGAAGGGGTATCTGGGTCCAGCTTAATCCGCCATCTGTCGATTTTCTAAACTGTCCATAATAACTGTTTGTATAGCCAATATTAGTATTATAAAAACGGGTAGTCATCTGGCAATCGTAATTATAAATTGATATCCAGTTTGCGCCTCCATTTGTTGTTTTATAGATTTCACCGGAGAACTGAACTCCTGTTCCCGCCCAGCCTGTCAAATCATTTACAAAACAAATTG
>DASXTZ010000494.1:0-7413 GCA_036505135.1 Ignavibacteria bacterium | reverse complement strand
CTTGCCGTTTTATTCGGTTTCCCCATAATAAAAATATCAGGTCATCCGTTTGTTCTGTTTAATGTACTTGAAAGAAAATTTATTTTATTCGGTTATGCATTCGGGCCGCATGATTTTTATCTTTTTGTGCTCGCTATAATTGCCTTTATTGTATTCATTTTTCTTTTTACTGCAGTATTTGGCAGAGTATTCTGCGGATGGGCATGCCCGCAAACCGTTTTCCTCGAAATGGTGTTCAGAAAAATCGAATATCTTATCGAAGGTGATTACCTGCGTCAAAAACAGCTTGAGGCAGCGCCATGGAATTCAACCAAGATTTTCAAAAAACTTTCCAAATGGTTTATATTTGCTATAATTTCTGTTTTAATTGCCAATACCTTCATTGCATGGGTTATAGGAACAGATGAGCTGGCTAAAATTGTTTCATCGCCTGTTTCCGAGCACCAGGGCGGGTTTATTGCAATGATCTTGTTTTCAATTGCTTTTTATTTTGTATTTGCCTGGTTCAGGGAATACGCATGCGTGTATGTTTGCCCTTATGGCAGGCTTCAGGGTGTTTTGCTCGATCCTAATTCAATTGTTATTGCCTATGATGACGTTCGCGGCGAGCCGAGAGGTAAAATAAAGAAAAATGAGGAAAGACGGCTTGGCGATTGTATCGACTGCAAAGAATGTGTTGTAGTTTGCCCAACAGGAATAGATATCCGCAACGGGACACAGCTTGAATGCGTGAACTGCACAGCATGTATTGATGCCTGCGATAATATTATGGATAAAATCGGAAAGCCAAGGGGACTAATAAGGTTCGCTTCCTTTAAGATGATAAAAGAAAGAATGAAATTCAGGATCACGCCGAGAATAATAGGATATTCTTCCCTGCTTACTATACTTATAGCGGTTTTAACTATATTTATGCTTAAAAGACAGCCTGTTGATATAACTATATTAAGAATGCCGGGCATGATGTATCAGGAGCAGCCGGGAAATTTGATAAGCAATCTATACAGCGTAAAGCTGACCAATAAAACTTTTGACCCCGTGCAGATAAGAATGGAACTTGATGATATTGAAGGCGAGATCAAAGTAATAGGCTCCGATATTAATCTCGAGCCAAATGCAGTTTCGGAGGCAAAATTCCTTGTATTAATACCTAAAGAAAAATTAAAGAAGATGAATACTCCGATTGAGATAGAAATATACAAAGACAACAGGGAATTCCGAGAATATAAAACAACATTTTTAGGACCGGGGAATTGAAGATAACACTTTCATTCCCGCGAGGGCGGGAATCCAGACTAAATATTGTTAGGAAGAGTAAGTGAAATTCAACAGATATGATACTATAGTTATGCGAAAGATATTAGATACTTCTATCGATAATTGGAGCTTTACTTACAAAGAATTTATTAATTTACAAAAAATGGATCCCCACTTTCACGGGAATGACAAAGAAAAAGATTATGAAATTTAACTGGGGCAAAGGAATAATATTAGCATGCGGAATTTTTATAACAATGATACTTGTTATGGTGGCAATTACTATGACAAAAAATGTTGACCTTGTCAGCCCAAATTATTACGAAAAGGAAATTAAATACCAGGAAGAGATAAACAAACTTAAGAACACAAATAATCTTAAAAATCAGGTAAAATTTTTTGTAGCAGAATCTGAGATAGTGATTAGTTTCCCTTCTTTATCTGAAAATTCAAAAATCGGCGGTGAAATATTTTTTTACCGGCCTTCAGACTTAAAAAAAGACTTTAAGATGCAGGTATCGCCCGGCAAAGATTTTCAGCAAGCCATCGATATCAGCAAAATAGAAAAAGGTTTATGGAAAGTAAAAATGAACTGGAATATGGACGGGATTGATTACCTGAACAATACAACATTTATAAAACAATAAATAAATGGAATTACTTTCGGGATTATTACTTGGATTTTTAGGCAGTTTTCACTGCATTGGAATGTGCGGGCCGCTTGTGCTTGCGCTGCCGCATAGTTCGCGTTTTATGCTGAGAAGGATAATTCACAACCTTGGGAGAGTAATTACTTATGCATTGTTCGGTTTAATATTGGGGTTTCTTGGCTCAAGAATTTTTTTGGCAGGATTGCAGCAGGTTATTTCAATAATTCTAGGGGGGTTGATAATAATTGTTGTAGTCCTGCCATTTAGTTTTAAAACAGCTTTCTTAAAGGCAGCCGGGCTTGATAAATTAATTCTTTATCTAAAAATCAGCCTGTCAAAATTATATAAATCAAATTCAATACCGGCATTTTTTGTGATAGGTTTATTGAATGGTTTTTTGCCGTGCGGATTTGTCTACATCGCTTTGACCGGCGCGCTGGCAATCGGCGATTCAGTAAACTCATCTGTGTTTATGTTAATGTTCGGACTTGGAACCATTCCGGCGATGATTGCTATATCCATTGCAGGCAAATTAATTACTATTAACTTCCGTGATAAACTTAAAAAACTTATTCCGGCATTTTCAATTGCAATTGCATTTCTCTTCATCTTGCGAGGATTGAATTTAGGTATCCCATACCTGAGCCCAAAGATTGATCAACAAAAAAATTCTTCTGAAGAAGTTATTTGCCACTAATTCCCCCTAACACTTTTAATTAATAGACTTAACGCTAATTAGGACTACTTTAAGCCTGTATATAAGTCATATCGCCGTATGATAAATATCATATTTTGGGGCTACGGGCAATGTTATATTTGTACGGTCTTATTGAGGGCTGTTCCTCGGTAAGGATGGATGAAGGTGGCATTGAGCCAATTCAAAAACGTAAGGCGGGGAACTATTCCCGCCTTTGGTTTATGAGATCCTTTTCTTAGTCTCAGAGCCAGATGAACTTATTTCAGCCTAAACGTAAACGGGACCGAGACCCATACTTTAACAGGGTGGCCGTTCTGTAAACCGGGAGTAAACTCCAGGTTCATTACCTTTGACCTGACCTCATCATGGAACACGTCAGGTCCGGTGACCGAACCTATCTTTATTACATTACCTGATTCATTAACAAGGACCTTAACTGTTACTCTTCCTTCGATACCGGCATCAATAGCAACAGAGGGATAATTCATAGAAGACTTAATCTGTTCAAGATTTACACACTCGGGAGCTTTCTCTACTTCAAATGACTGGTACACGGTTTTTTCCGGTTCAACATCTCTTTCGCGTTTTTCGATCTTTTCTTCAATCTTCTTTTCCTCTACCTTAATATTCCCGGAGAACTCAAATTTTCCCGTATCACCTGTGCTTGATATTGGTGTTTTTATTTCCTCAAGCTCCTTCTGTGTTTTTATTGTTTGTATCTCTGCTTTTTCCTTTGCCACAGGCTCGGGAGTTAAAGCTTCGAGGTCTTTCGCAGGTGTAATTTTCTCTTCAACCTTAGGCGGCGGAGGCTCTTCTTCCTCAGTAGCTGAAGGCGGCGGCTCAAGATCAGTCATAGTTACATTTATTATACGCTGTGTTTTTAGCTTTGCGTCCTCCTGCTGAAGATACTGGTAGTACGCATACGCTCCATATGCTGCAATGACAAATATATGAATAATAACGGCGCCGATGAACGCTCTGCGCATAAATTTCTGGTAAACAGCTTTTAGCTCATCTGTAAAGCTTGAAGGAAGCGGGCCTCTTAATGCCGGGAAAGTGGATTTCATCCTTTAGTCTCTCCTTTCTGAATAGTTCGTGTGCATTGTACCTAAAAAAAAGCGCATAGGGAACCAGTACGATTTTCCAGCCAGTTTAATTTGCTTATTAAAATACATGGTAAGGAGTAGTTTTTATCAGGTTTTGCAGTCTCGAATTTACCCATTTCTGTCCCCCTCTTTAGTTTTGGGGTAAAACAGATTCAAAAAATACTACAAAATCAAGATTTTTAATTCCGTCATTCCGCAAGCTCATTTTGTAACAAGCAGGCGAATTTGCCCAAAACCAATAATCTTATATACAAAGATAATATCATGCCATGCGGCTTTCCTATGATATATATCATATAAAAATATGATTTTTGTAAACAGGAGGATATGCTAGCTCTCGTTAGGGCTAAGATTTATGCATTTATGAGACCATTCACGGAGTTTATCCCGCACTTGCTGCGGGCTCAGGGTGACAAACTTACCGCACGTCAGCTTTAGACTTATATTTTTTAAGGTTAACAATTAAGACGGGTTTGTGGGTCAGCCTTACCATCCCCCCTGATATATCGGATGCAAAAAATCTTGCAATACCTTTTTTCCCATGAGTGCCAATTGCTATCATGTTTGCGTTAACTTTTTCGGAATAATGCAAAATACCTTCTTCCTTCATATAATCATCATATATAACTGCTTTATATTTTGTGCGGAAGTGCTTGTTAAAATCTTCCAGCATTTTCATATTCTCTTCTGTAGTTTTAAATTGTTCCATAGTATTTATCTTGAGAAGGTGAATCTCAGCTCCAATCACCTTAGCAAATAACTGGACAAACGGGAAAATACCATAGGCTTCCTTCGTAAAATCCGATGCAAATACAAGTATATTGAAATCAGTTTTTTTAATTTTTTCGGGGATAACCACAACGGGCCGGTCGGAAAATCTTACAACTCTTTCGGCTGTACTTCCAATAAGAATTTTTTTCAGACCGCTGGCGCCTTTAGAGCTAATAACTATCAAATCTGCTTTCACTTCCGAAGCATAGTTAATTATCTCATCATGAATTCCAAGCACCGTAATAACGGATTCAAAAATAACCTTTACACCCTCAAATATCTTTCTTTGGCTGAATTTTTCAAGCGCCTTTAGGGAGGTTTCCCTAAGTTTCTTATCGGTATTTTCGATCAATAAAGTAGCAGGGGGCGTATAAAGCATTGGTTCAGCAGGAACAAAATAATCAATCCGGACTATAACATTCAGCAAATGAATCTTCGCTTTGATTTTTTTGGCAATGATGGCAGCAAATTCGGCTCCGTAAGCTGAGTTTTCTGAAAAGTCTACAGGAACAAGAATAGTCTTCATAAAATCTGAAATTTTCTTAATAATGCCTGTTATTTTTTGCGAATGATGTTATAGTATTATAACAGTACTATTTATTATTATGTTCTTGTAAAAGAGATAATTAAGAGCCGTTTACCAGCTTGGTGTTTATTGCTATTGATTCAAGTTGTTTTCTGTCTAAAACAGATATCTCACCTGAACGGTAGCTTATTAAACCCTTCTGAGAAAAATCCATAATTATTCTTTTCATGTAGCTTCGCGAGGTGCATGTATAGCTTGCCAGGTCATCAAGAGTAAGCTTAATTTTCAGGAGGGTTTTCTGTTTCAGTCCGTATTTATTGATAAGCATCAGGAGCGTATCGGCAAATCTTTGTTCAGAAGGTTTATCGCTAATAAGATTAATATGGTGCTCCATAGTTTCAATTCTTGTGCACAGAGTTTTCATAACCAGAAGTTTGTATGAATTATCAGATTCAACTAGCTGTAAGAAATCATTCGCGTTAAGAAATAGTGTTTTAGCCCTGTCAATAACAACCGCAGTATTTGTATTAGGATGATTATTTACTATTGCATGTACTCCCAGAATTTCTCCTTTTCCGGCAAGATGCACTATCCTTTGGTTTGTTTGCGTCTCGTTTTTTAAAAGCTTTATCCTGCCGGATTCAATGCAATATATACCTACGGGGATATCTCCCTCACGGAATAAAATGTCATTTTTCTTAAAGTCACGGCTTTCAATAGCATCGTGAACCTTTATTATTTCGTTCAATTCAAGATTTAGCACCATTTTCACAGAATCCTTCTTTATAGATTCGTTACAAATCTAACTATAGATGGTGTCTAAAAACTATGATTTATGTCATATAAAAATATGATTTTTATCACGCTGTAAAGGCTTTTTAGATGGTATTAATCATAAACATGGGCAGCTTTAATAAGACCTTGCAAATTTGCCACTTTTATTCTTTTTCCTGCAAGTTCAATGAGTTTTTCGTGCTTGAAATCCGCAATTATCCTGATACATGTTTCGGTAGAAGTACCTACAATTCCTGCAATGTCTTCCCTTGAAACCGAGGCTTGGATTATTTCGTCATCATCCGATCCGTAAAATTCACGCAGCATAAGTATTGTTTCTGCCATCCGCTCACGGACGGGTTTCTGTGCCAAACCTGTTATGCGAGCTTCAGCCTCTTTAAGATCATGTGATAACTGCTTCATCATACGTGTTGAAAGCTCTGAATTTTTATTAAGAAGCTCAAAGAAAGTTTTCCTGGGAACGTAACATACAACAGCATCTTCCATTACCGCTCCGGAGGCTGAATAAGGTTCACCGCTTATAAGAGACCTGTAGCCAAGCAAGTCGCCCTCTTTGGCTAGCCTGAGAATCTGTTCTTTGCCTTCTTCACCTGTTTGGTATATCTTTATTTTACCTGAGTTAACGCAGTAAAGTCCGGTCGGCCTATTGCCTTCATAAAAAATTAGCTGTCCTTTTTTATAAATATTGCATGATTTGTCAAGAGCCAGCTCATTTACCTGAGTATCATCCAGGGTGCAGAACACATTATTTAAACGTGCTGCACAGGATTCACATGACGGTGTTTCGAAGAAGTTTTTCACTTATATCCAATTTTATAAACAGCTAATAATAACAAAAAATTTCTTAACCCTGCTAATTTGCAGAATAAAAAAATAAAAGAAAATAGCGAAATTTGGTCAAAAAGTAACTAAAAAATATGATTTATATCACCGTAAAGGTAGCCAAAACCAGTGCTCGACACACAAAATTATCTTATTGGGCATTTTTCATGAATATAGTGTATACTCAATTAATTAATGCACATTTCAAATGTGTAAACTGAGTCTTTCCTTTTCTATTATTATCGAATCCTGCCTCCTTACTTTATTAACACCATTTTTTTCACTTCAGTAAAGTCACCGGAAGTAATTTTGTAAAAATAAACTTTAACTGTGGGCGATTCAAAAGAATCGCTGGAAAAATATTTACGCGTAATCCCGGCATGAGTTTTGTGTGCTTAGATCAGGATGACAGCTTACTTATCGGACAATTCTTTGCGGATATGACGGCAAACGAGGATTTATTTATCATCTGGCAGTGCATAAAGACTATCGTAACAAGCGAATTGATAAATCAATTATCAAAAAAAGCACTACCGCATTGAAGGAAGCAGGAATTGAACGCTGTTCTTTAATGGTTAAAACAACTAATGAAGAAGCTTACAGCCTCTGGGAGAAAATAGGATGGAGTAGAAGAAACGATTTGTTTATGTTTTCTAAGGATTTGCATGAACTATGACTTAATCATAATCAGCATCATTTTATATTTTGTAATTGCTTTTAACGCATGCGGCTCATTTGCCGGCATAATTATCATTTCACCTGTTCTTACGGTATGGCTCTTAGACGAAA
>DASXTZ010000493.1:0-3940 GCA_036505135.1 Ignavibacteria bacterium | reverse complement strand
TAATTTCAAATTCAGAATGGTTAATGATGGATTCTATCATTTTTCCCATTTTGCCGTAACCTATGAGCGCTAGTTTTATCATGCTATTTCTTTCATTTTGATTGTTGGTTCAAATAATCCATTAGAATGCTCATGCAGCTCAAAAAACTCTTTATGCAGGTTTTTCATACTTTTTTCGAAATCATTTTCATTAATAAGTAATGAAAAACTGTGCTGATTATAGCCAAATACAATTGAATCCGCCTTCGTACCCGGGTTTGACACAAATATCCGCTGCTCAAAATTTTCGATTGAGCTTAAGTCAGAGCCAACCAGCGTTAAAAGAATTTTTTCCTTAATAATTTCACAATCGGAAATTTCGCAGAATTCATTTTTCAAATCGTCATAATGTATCTTAGTATAAGCGTTTTCAGCTATTACAATCAGCAGCGCGTTGTTAGATGATATTAGTATATCTATTTGGGGCTTATGTCTTGTTAAAATATTCAGCATCATTTCCCAAAAGACGAACTGCCCTAAGCTTTCCTTTGGCTTAACTTTTAATACTATTACATCTTTTTTATAGGTAAGGGATTTAATCAGCTCATGGAAGCTTAGCTTTGAGCTTACAAGCGTTCCGGTTGAAGCCGCGTTTTTTGAGTTCAGGATTTTAATAGGGATATTCTTCTTTAAGGCCGGCTTTACAGAATTTTTATGTAAAACCTTAGCCCCGAAATTAGAGAGCTCCTCCATTTCCTGGAAGGAAATTTCCGATAGCTTTAATGGGTTAGCTATTACATTAGGATCTGCCGTTAAAACCCCATCAACATCGGTCCATATTTGAATTTCATCGGCATTTGTAAGGGAGCCGTAAATTGCTGCGGAAAAATCCGAGCTTTCCCTTCCCATTGTAGTCGAAATACCATCTTCTGTTGAAGCAATAAAGCCCTGTGTTAAAACTATTTTACCGGAATCCAGCAGCGGCATTATTATACCATTGGCATTTTTCTGTGATAGCTCAAAATCAGGATAAGCCCTGGAGAAATCGTTATTGGTTTTTATAATATTGCGCGAATCGATTAATTGAGCATTAATGCCTTTGGCTTTCATTGCATAAAATATACATGTCGATGACATCAGCTCTCCAAATACACGGAAAGCATCAAGAGTGCGAAGAGAAAGCTCGTTAATAATAGAAAGACCTTTAACGAGTTCCGCCACTTCACGATGGAATTTTATTATTTTTTCGGCCGCTTCTGCCTTATTTTTTTTATCAGTAATTAGGTGATTAATTATTGTATGATGGCGGTTAATAATTTCTTCAAGTATTTGTTCTGCTTTGTTTACTTTTTTATCTGCTGAAAGCCGGGCAATTGTTTCCAATGCCGTAGTTGCTTTAGCGATGGCTGAAACAACAACAATTTTAGCTCCATCGGTTTGCTTAACAATCTCAATAACATTACTTATAGCATTGCTGTCCTGAACCGAGGTTCCCCCAAATTTCATTACAATTAATTTCTTACTCGACATATTTATTGTTTATATAAATTATTTTGAATTATAAATTTTTCTACTTTCTCAGGGACCAAATATTTTATTGTCCTGTTTTCTCTTATCCTGTTTCTGATTTCAGATGCTGAAATATCTATGTTGCTTACAGGTACATAGGTAACCTGTCTCCCGAAGTCATTTTTTACATCCTGGGCATAAAAGCGGGGGCGGTTAATTACAATAACTTCAGAAAGTATAAACAGCTTACCGGGATCTTTCCATGTATGAAGCTCAATAAGATTATCCATTCCTATGATAAGATAAAACTTAACCTGCTCATTCTTATACTGTTCTCTTAAGTTTACTAATGTATCTACAGTGTATGATTTTGATTTGCCTGCCTGCACCGTAACTTCGGCAGGCAGGCCTGAAAGCTTAATTTCAATATCAGATGCTTCAAACGTTTCATTACCTTTAATTGCGAGGTTAATCATTTTCATCCGTTTTTCGGGGTCAATAATTCCGTTTGTGTCTTTTAGAGGATGATTTGCCGATAGAATAAATAAAACTTTTTCAAGGTGCAGCAGCTCTGCAACTTCCTCTGCAGTAATAAGATGGGCAATATGAATAGGGTTAAAAGTTCCTCCGTATACACCAATTCTTTTCAAGTGGAAAGAACCTCCCGGTAAACTTCTCCAATTTTCGGAAATATTTCAGCCTCATCGTACTGAGTAGCTTCGATCATAGCATTTTGTGCCACCATCTCCCTGAGTTGTTTATTTGTATGTAATTGTTCTATTGCTTCAAACAACCCTTCCGTATCATTAGGGTCAAATGTTAAAGATATATTTTCATCCCTTATTATTGGTATATAACTTGAAGTAACACTGCAAATTACAGGAAGTCTTGATGCCATTGCCTCAAGCAATATTGTTGAAGACCCTCCCCACAGATCAGCCAGTACAAAAATATCCATAATTGAATAATAATCCTGGAGATTTTGTTTTTCAAAAATAAATACCATGGCGCTATCTAGCTTTGCTTCTTTTGCATATTCCATCATGCTATGCAATTTTTTTCCGTCCCCGATAAATAAAAATTTCATCTGAGGGTATTTTTTTAAAAGATAGTAAGCAGAGCGTACAATTATTTGCTGGTTATTTGACGCATCAAAATTTGATACATTGCCTATAATAAAATCATTTTTGTTAAACCCCAGCTCTTTTAAGAGGGCATTTTTTTTCTTAAGGTTTGCAAACCTTGATAAATTAACTGAGTTAGATATCACCACTGCCTTATTTTGTGAAACATATTTATTATTTAAAGCTAGCTTTTTATCAAAATCATTCTCGAATATCATCATATCTGAAAACTGTGAAAGATATTGTTCTGTTGATTTTTTTACCTGTCGTGAAAAAAGACCTTCTTTTTCTAAATAGATCAATGGTTCAGGTGAATGAATACACTTTATTTCGGAGTTATATTTTTTTAATTCCCTGCTGTATATCCCTGAAACATAGTCGAACGAATGAACTATATTAAACTTCTCACCGCTTTGCAAGCTGTTTAGGAGCTTTGTATATTTAGTGCTTACTCTCCCTGGAAGTTCAATTACATACATTGGTATATTAAAAGGTTTAAGGCATTCTAAAAATAATAAATTTTCTGGACATACGATGCTGAACTCATATTTATTACTATCGAGATTCCTTATTACAGATAATAATTTCCTGTAGCTGTTTCCAAAGAGCCTTTCACCTGCTATATATAAAATTTTAATTTTATCCAAAACTGCGGAACAAGAAATGCTGTAAACGTAAACAAAAATAATAAATTATAAGGTATGAAAAAGGGGATTAATTAATTATTTAACTAAATATCTGAACCGCGGGATTATCGCTTTCTTAAGGGTAATTGTTGTATTTTAGGCTTTAAGGATTTCAATTCGAGGCACTATTGCATTTCATAAAACCGCAAACATTTATTTAATTAAGTTATTTTTTAAGGCAGTTACCTCTTCAATCATCTCATCAATCATATTTTTTACCTCCTGTATAGTAATAGAAGTCATGCATTCATGAGTCCCGGTATAGCAGATAAATACGCCTTCCTTCCAGAATTTTCTATTTTCCCGCTGAATGGCAGTAAAAGAGGTATGGCAGGGGCTGCAGACAGGTTTTTTCCATATAAATCTGTGAACAGAATTTTTTGAATTGTTTAAAGGAGCGTAGTCATATGGACTGGTTGGGCCAAACAAAGAAAGAGTTGAAACTCCAAATGCTTCAGCCAGATAAAGGGGACCTGTATCACCTGAAATAAAGATATCACATGCAGAAATTAGATCAAAATTTATTTGCATTTTCTTTACATTCTCAGGTAGATTAAGATTATGTTTGCGTGATTTTTCATTCTCTAGAACACCCTCAAAAAATAAAATAGCTGCATTTTTATTTTCGTCCGAAATTTTCTT
>DASXTZ010000492.1:0-2795 GCA_036505135.1 Ignavibacteria bacterium | reverse complement strand
GCATTTTTGCGATATATGTAAATTATTTTTCGATTTAAGTATAAGCTTAATATCATTGTTTAGTTCGTCGTCTGTGAATAGAATTATATCTGAAGGGTATTCAATAATTTTAACTTTATCTTTAACTTCTATGCTATCAATTTTAATTATGTTAAAATCATTTATATCAACAGCTTTCTCGGAAAATATATGATTTACTTGCTCAAGAATTTTTCCATCTGCATAAATTGCCAGTATTGTTCCTTCTTTGCTCCAAATAGCAGGTTTCGTTCGTGAAGAAATTTTCTTAGCAAGCTCTTTGTTGAATAGGGCTCTTGAGCTAAGAAATAAACATTTATCCTTTGGAAGATTATTGACACGGTACCCCCGGAATTTTTCGCGTAAGTGGAAAGCCAGATAATTTCGTGAATACAGTGTTACGGACTTTGGTTTGAAATAAAATTCTATCTTGTCCTTTATGGTAACTGCACCGCAGATCAGCTCTGATGTATGTCTTAAATAATTAATAGGGGCCAGATTGGAAATAAAAAAATCCTCAAATATACATATGTTCATTTTAATTTCTTTAATATCACCCTGAGCGAAGCGAGGGGTCTCATAGATAGTGAATTAAATTTTAGAAGCCAGACTACCTAAATGTATAGGGACAATATTTGTTATTGAGGATTATTTTTTTGCTTAGCAATTATGAAGTTGGAGTCTCTGCTGTCTTTTTCTTTTTAGCGTATTTTTTATTGAATTTTTCAACACGTCCTGCCGTATCTACAAGCTTTTGTTTGCCTGTGAAAAAAGGATGGCAGAATGAACAAATTTCAACCTTTATTTGCGGAACAGTTGAACGGGTTGTGAACAAAACGCCCCTGTTTTCCCCACAGTTACAAATTACGTCGCATTTCATATATTTGGGGTGTGTTCCTTGTTTCATTATTGATAAATCCTCTCTTTAAAAATTAAGATTACAAATATATTAAAAATATGCATTTTTTGCAATAAATTAATTGATTCTTTATCAAAAAATGCTTAATTTTGCATAGAATTCAATTATTTGCCTGCCCGCCGCAGGCAGGAGTGCTGAATTGGGTCTGAATTTGTGTGTCCTGGCATCGGGTAAAGGTTCAAATCTATGCGCAATACTTAAAGCACAAAAATCCGGTATAATAAAATCAAGGGTAAGGCTTGTTATCAGCAACAACTCCAATTCAAAAGCATTAAACACTGCGGCAAAAAATAAAATTCCCCATTACCACCTGTCGCAAAAGCTTTTTAAAACAGAAAAAGAATTCGTAAATAAATTTTTAGCCTTACAAAAAAAATACAAAATAGATTTGATAGTTCTTGCTGGATATATGAAAATGATAAATCCCGAAGTTATCAGAAAATATAAGAACAGAATAATCAATATTCATCCTGCACTTCTTCCTTCATTTGGCGGAAAAGGAATGTATGGTATTCATGTCCATGAAGCCATAATAATCTCCGGCTCTAAAATAACCGGTGTTACAGTGCATTTTGTTGATGAGATTTATGATCATGGGGCTGCTATTCTCCGGAAGAAGGTGAAGGTAAAAGAGGATGACACTCCCGAAACGCTGCAAAAAAGAGTATTGAGAACCGAACATAAAATCTATCCCGAAGCCATAAGATTGCTGGAAAGTAAAAAAGTAAATACTAAAAAAGGAAAAGTTAATTGAAGAGAGCATTAATTAGCGTCTATAATAAAGAAGGTATAGTAGATTTTACAAAAGAGCTTATTAAAAATGGATTTGAAATTGTATCAACAAGCGGTACCGCAAGACTGCTGACGCAAAATGGCGTTAAGCTTAAAACAATAGAAGAAATCACAAAGGCCCCGGAAGTCCTTGGAGGAAGGGTTAAAACCCTGCAGCACCTTGTATTTGCGGGAATCCTTGCAGATAAAAATAATCCTTCTCATCAGGCAGAGGTTAAGAAATTTGGGTTTAAGCTCTTTGACCTGGTTGTTGTTAGCCTTTATCCTTTTGTAAAAACAGTAGGCCGTGAAAACTGCACAACTGAAGAAGCTATTGAACAAATTGATATAGGCGGTGTTTCATTGATACGTGCTGCTGCAAAAAATTATTCAAATGTGTGCGTACTTGTTGATCCATCTCAATATAAACCTTACCTTGCTGCTTTAAAAAGTGGTGAAAATGTAAACTTAAAATTTGCCTCAGATGCATTTGTGTATGTTGGCTGTTATGATATCCGGATTGCAGAATATTTCGGAAAAATAAGCGGCAGGAAAAACGGCATATTGGATTTATTTTATTCTGATTACCATGAATTAAGGTATGGCGAAAATCCTCATCAATCTGCCAAACTGTATGAAGTTGGTTCGCAAAGTTTTTCTGATATCTTCGAAAAACTGCATGGTAAGGAGCTGTCATATATTAATATACTTGATATTGATTCAGCGTATAACTTAATACGGGAATTTGACGAGCCTTCATGTGTAATAATAAAGCATACTAATCCGAGCGGTGCTGCATCCGGAAATAATATTAATGAAGCTTACAAACGTGCTTTCCAATGCGATACTGTATCACCTTTTGGAGGAATAGTAATAGTTAACAAAGAGCTTGATCTTCAAACAGCAGAAGAGATTGATAAAATTTTCACGGAAATAGTTATTGCACCTTCGTTTGCAAAAGATGCCTACGACTTTTTGATAAAGAAAAAGAACAGAAGGTTGATAAAATACAATATACAAGATACATCAACTGAGTATGAGCTTAAATCTGTGACCGGAGGTTTACTTATGCAGCAGCGGGATAACA
>DASXTZ010000491.1:0-11059 GCA_036505135.1 Ignavibacteria bacterium | reverse complement strand
TTGTTCTCTTAAACCAGGCCATTTTATCAATTAAAAATTACCTGCCTGCAGCAGGCAGGCGAATTGAATTCCTCGTTTTCTATAAGCTCTTTTTATAAAGAAACTCTTTAATATAAACAGGTTCGACTTTTTCAGGAGCTGTTAATTTGTTATCCTTAAAATATCCGGTCGTCAAACGCAGCATTGCGTCTGATTCATCAATTGCGTCTTTTTTCAAATCAATAAATGTAAAATAACGATGTTTTAACACAGAATCATCGCCTAAATTCCCCGCTATGATCGTATTTTTTTCTATTATTTTTTCCATTTCATCAATTCTCAGGCTGCCGTAAGACTGAATTTCGTTTTTTTCAATTACAGCATAATAATATTCAGGTTCTTTTGCAGGAATGAGGATGCAAAATTTACCATTTAATTTTTTGTCCGGAATTCTTTCATACTGCAGAAGAAAATTGTTTATACGTATTATTTTCTTATCTAATCTGCCTGCAATTCCTTTTGCAAGCGCCAGCCCAACCCGTATACCCGTAAATGAGCCGGGGCCCACTGTGACCGATATTGCATCAATATTAACAAAATCATATTCGGTTCGCAGCTTTACTAAACAGTTTATCAGCTTATCAGGACTTCTGCCTGCCTTCACTGAAGCTCCGGCAGGCGAGCCTGAAATGCTTCCGGATCCATTTTCATAATCAGCAGCTTTCACTAAATGAAGACGATCATTTTCTGAAATTGCTGCAAAGGCCTCGTTTTCATTTGAATTTATCAGGAGGAAATTCACACTGCCTCCCCGGCATGCCGAGTCATAGACAGCCTTATAAAACGGTGAGTTTCATTTTCAATTGTGTGAGCGATATGAACGCGGATTGTTTTTTCGGGCAAAAGCCTTTCTATATGTTCAGGCCATTCTATTAATACAATACCCCGCTTTTTCATGTAATCTTCAAATCCAATATTTAATATTTCATTTTCCGATTTTACTCTATAAAAGTCAAAGTGATAGATATCAGTAAGAGAGGGGGATGTATATTCATTTACGATGATAAACGTCGGGCTGTTCACCATATCAGTTACACCGAGAGCTGTACAAATACCTTTTACAATTTGAGTTTTGCCGCTGCCAAGATCCCCATATAGCGCAATAACATCCTTATTTTTTAATTTTACTGCGAGCTGTTTTCCGAAATTAACGGTCTCTTCCGCACTTTTTGTTATTACAGTAAAATCTGTCAATATCTTTAATTTAAAATATCCGTGCCACGAGTTATTACTGCTTATGTTGATAGAAAAATTAATTACTAAGTTTAAGCAAAAGCTTATTAAATACCTTTAATCGTGGCAGGGGAAAGATTATTCAATGAATCTAAGCCTAAAGCTTTGGTTCCATGCTTATCACAGGAAGTATTAACTCTTCCATGGAAATACCTCCATGCTGAAAGGTATTGCGGTAATGGTTTAAATAATAATGATAATCTGTTGGATAGACAAAATAAAAATCTTCTTTAGTTATAACGTAATTAACAATCCCGCCGCGTTTAGGAAGCTTATAGTCCGAAGAATTTCTGATGAAAATGGCCTGCCTGTCATCACATTTTACGTTTCTTCCGTATTTATAACGGAGATTGGTTGAGGTTTCTCTATCGCCAAGAACCTTTGCACCCCTCATGCATCTTATGCTGCCGTGATCTGTTGTTACAATTATTTTTATATCTTTCTGCTGAGCTAGTATCTTAAACATCGAAAATAAAGATGAATGGTCGAACCATGATTCGGTTAGCTGTCTATAAGCTGATTCATCCGGTGCTATTTCCTTTAACACTGCATTATCAGAGCGGTTATGTGCAAGTATATCTACAAAATTAACTACGATAGCGTTTAGGTGAGTATTCGGGAAGTTTGAAATTTTATTTTCTATGCCCTTGCCAAATTCTGCGTCAAGGATTTTTACATAACGCAGTTCATTTTTCAGCTTGATCCTTTTCCTATCAAGAAGCATTTGAAGGAATTCCTTTTCATAATTGTTCTTGCTGTTTTCATCGTCCTCGCCTTTTGCAAAAAGATCGGGGTAATGCTTTTCTATTTCACTTGGAAACAGCCCGCTGAAAATTGAATTCCTTGAATAAGGCGTTGCTGATGGAATAATTCCGTAATGGAATTCCTTATTTATCTTAAAATAGTCATAGAGTTTTTTCTCCATTAGCATCCACTGGTCAAGGCGCAGGCAATCGATAACGAAAAAGAAAACAGATTTATACTTATCAAGCTCCGGTATTACATATTTTTCCACGATTTTGTTTGAAAATACCGGCCCTTCTTTTTTCTCATGCAGCCATTCTAAATAATTTTTTTCGAAGAAGCGGCAAAATTCGGCGTTGCATTCCCGTCTCTGGGCAAGTACTGTTTCTTTCATGCCAAGCTCCGGATGTTCATCCAGCTCCATTTCCCATTGAGTCAAATCGCTATGCAGCCTTATCCAGTCATTATGATCAAGCGGGTCCATCATTGCCATGCTGATCTTGTTCAGTTCTGTGATATAATCACGCGATACGGTTTCGCTTTGAAGGCGTTTTCCTTCAAGAAATTTTTTGCACACTAATAGAATCTGGTTAGGGTTAACAGGTTTAACAAGATAATCGGATATTTTTTTCCCGATAGCATCTTCCATTAATGTTTCGGTTTCATTTTTTGTCACCATAACAACCGGAACCGAAGGCTGGATTTCTTTAAGCGAAGAAAGGGTTTTAAGTCCGCCCATGCCTGCCATCATTTCATCAAGGAAGATGAGATCAAAATCTTTTTTCTTTACAAGCTCAACAGCGTCTTCACCGTTTGTTGCCTTGTCAACAAAATAGCCCTTATCTTCAAGAAAGAGGATGTTTGAGCGCAAAAGCTCAATTTCATCATCTACCCAGAGGATTTTGTTTTTTTGCTTTTCCATTTATTTGTAATTAATAATGTTTCAAGAAGCCTAACAGTTCCACTTAGGCGTTAAATGGTAAATTGATTTTCATTAAGGTTTTGGCTATTTTTGTTATTATCAGTAAAATAAACCTATAATTTTAGTATAAAAAGGACAAAAATTAGATGCCATTAAGACATAAATCTGCTCAAAAACGTGCCAGGCAAACGCCTAAGAAAACCGAATATAACAGGCATTACAAAGCAAAAATAAGAACGGCTCTTAAAAATGTTTTAGATTCTAAGTCCAAAGATGCTGCCGAAAAAGAGCTTAAAAAAGCAGTTACTGTACTTGATAGAGCGGCAGTTAAAGGCATCATACACAGAAACAACGCAGCAAACAAAAAATCAAAACTTACGCGTTACGTTAACAAAATAAAATAGGCCACTGATTAACCTGATTTCAGGATTACACAAATTATAACTAAATAAGGAGCTAATTAGCTCCTTTTTTTATTTGCATCCTATTTTTAGTTTTATGGGTTATTATTTTTAAAAGCATAGGAGGAATTATCGTAAATTTAATAATTCTTTTTATAGTCCTGTTTTTTCTCCCAATTATTAAAACGAATTCACAGGTTACTCAGCAATGGGTTGCCAGGTATAACGGTTTGAGCAACGGTTACGATAAGGCAAACTCTATAAAGGTTGATGGTTCGGGAAATGTTTATGTTACCGGTGAAAGCGAAGTAGGTTCAATAACCAGAGATTATGTTACGGTAAAATACAATTCATCGGGTGTACAGCAATGGGCTGCCCGATATAATGGTCCCGGAAATTATATCGACCAGGCGACATGTGTTGCGATTGATAATTCAGGAAATGTTTATGTTACCGGTGGTAGTGTAGGAATGGGTACAGGAAGTGACTTTTGCACTATAAAATACAACTCAAACGGAGATTCATTGTGGGTCAGAAGGTATAATGGCACCGGTAACGATATTGATGCATCAATACAGGTAGTAGTAGACGTTTCAGGTAATGTATACGTTACAGGATTTAGCGATGATGGAGTTAATCTTAACTATGTAACTATTAAATATAATTCTTCGGGTACACAGCTATGGGCTTCAATATATAATGGACCAGCAGGTGGAACGGGCAGCGAAGACAGGCCTCATTTTTTGGCAGTAGACGGAATTGGTAATGTTTATGTTACGGGTGAAAGCAGCACCGGCACCGGCTCACTTGATATGTATGCTACAATTAAATACAATTCGTCAGGAGATTCGCTTTGGGTTGCAAGGTACAAAGGGCCGGGTGTTGATGGATTAAGCCAGGCATATGCTTTGGCGGTTGATGCCGGTGGAAATGTATATGTGACTGGGAGAAGCGACCCGACAAGCGGGTTTGGATTTAATTTTGATATCTTAACAATAAAATATAATTCATCCGGGGATTCATTGTGGGTTAAAAGATATAATGGTCCCGGCAACAGCAGCGATATTGGGAATTCCATTGCTCTTGATGGTGGGGGTAATATCATAGTGACTGGAGCGAGTGTGGTAAACACATTTACAGATTTCTGCACTATCAAATATAACTCATCAGGAGATACTCTTTGGATTTCCAGGTATAATGGTCCGGCGAAAGGAGTGGATAATGCAAATTCGATTGCAACTGATGCTTTAAATAATGTATACGTAACCGGGTATAGCGTGGGCTCAGGATCGGGTGATGACTATGCTACGGTAAAATACAATTCATCGGGTGTGCAGCAGTGGGTTATGAGATACAACGGGCCCGGAAATTCTATGGACCAATCAAATTCGGTTGTTGTAGATGTTTCAGGCAATGTATATGTAACAGGAGGAAGCAACGGAAGCGGATCTGGATCTGATTATGCAACAATAAAGTATTCACAGCCAAATGGGATTCATCAAATTTCATCAGAAACCCCCCAAAAATTTAATTTATTTCAAAACTATCCTAACCCATTTAACCCAGCAACAAAAATCAGATTCGATATCCCTGCTTCGGATAATGTAGTGTTAAAAATTTATGATTTGCTTGGCAGTGAAGTTTCAATTCTTATTAATCGATATCTACACGCCGGCAAATATGAAATTGAATTTAATGCTTCAGAACTATCAAGCGGAGCTTATTTTTATGGCATTGAATCAGGTAAATTTTCTGAGATTAAGAAAATGATAGTGATAAAATAAAAATTTTAAAACCCGTTAATGAAAAAGGAGCTAATTAGCTCCTTTTTCATTTTTAAGCTCTTCAACCTTTTTCTAACTCCTCTATTTTTGCCATTAGCCATTTTCTCTCAACAACGTTATGATTAGATTCAAGTTGTATCTTCAGGCCTGCTAAAAGCTGAAGGTCTTTTTTAGTTTCAGCTTTAAGTAAATCATTAAACAGCTTGACAAAATTTAAGCATCTTTCCTTTTGGTTTAAGGCCAGAACCTTATCATTTGCCAGGAAATGTCGGTATGAGTCGTAAGCGTCAAAAGCCTGTTCTATCCATCCGAGTTCATAGTATGCCATAAGATAAAGATTTCTCACGCTGGTTTTAAAGGTTACGCTTTTCAGAGGGCCTATTTTGCTCAAAGCCTCAAGTGATTTTTCAAATTCATTTTTAGCGAAAGAAAGCTTCGCATCAAAATAATTCATTAATGCAGTTCTGTTTTCGGGGTCAAGCTGATTCTTGTATTTTGATGCAAATTTTTCCGTCCATTCATAATTACCGGTCAAAAAACCTACGTTAACAATATTTTCAAATTTGGAAGGGTCGAAATATTTTCCTTCAACCTTTGAATACAATTTTTCTGCAATGATTATATTGTTTATCTCAAACATCTCGTCAAGATATTTATCATTACCATTGTAATATATTTCGTTGGCAAAGTTAAAAAGAACAGATAGTGTACTGTATTTTTCGCCCCATAATAAGTTATCAGTTTCATTTGCCAGTAGCTCTTTCAGCTTATAAAAATAATTTTCATCGTTTTCTTTTAGTAGCATTAATTCATAGAAAAAGTGTGAAATCCCATGCTTTTTATGATTATCGTTTACTTTCAGATAATTGATAATTTCATCAATGAAATCCAGAGTGAAATCAAACCGTGTCAGTTTTTTAAGATTAAACAGGTACCGTGATTCTTCAGTAACTTCCATAAAGAAATTATCAAGAAGCCGTTTCCATTTTTCCAAAACAGCATCATTTGGGACATCTTTATAATTTAAAAGCCTCCAGTTATAAGATTGAAATGAATTTTTCACATATTCAATTCGGTACCTCGTTCTAAAATAATATATATCCTTATACTTAACTTTACTAAGTTTTTTTTCGAGATCATTTATTCTTTTTTTCAATAACTCGTCATTTCTTCGTGTGAAAAGCTCCTCAATTATTGAGATCTCTTTATCATACGCTTTCTTAAAATTAATATATCCAAGATAATCCTCAGCAAGCTTTTCGAGCTTAAAAATAATTGTATTAATATAATTCCGGTTAAACTTTGAATCCGGGAATAATTTATTCGAAATAATCTCTGTATCAAAATCCTTTTCTTTAAAATTTGGATAATGCGTGCTTACATAATCGTAAAGGCTTATGACAGCCTGATTCTTATTAAAGAATTCTGAGCGGACATATTCTCCTAATTCTTTTAATTCCTTTGGTGAAAGCCTGCGGATTATTTCGAGTAGATGACTTTTAAACATTAATTATTCTGTAAAAAACCATTTCTCTGAAACAAAATTTTTCACGTAAATTCAGTAATTAAACAATTTAACACAATAGCGGCTGTCATTCTGGAAACAATTTTATAAAAATTTCATTCCATTTCCTAATGAAATTTTCCGTAATAAAATTCTTACGCTTTGTTGTGAAATTTTTCAATTCTTTTGCTTTTTCCATATAAATTGAACGATAATTAACATTTTATTTACGAATTTTCTCAAAAAAGTCTCTTTGCATAGCCCTGATTCAAAATGTATTTTTGAGAAATTTTAAAGCAAAGGACATATAAAATGAAAACAACCTATTTTTTACTTTTAATTTTTCTGCTAACTTCATCAGCGGTATATGCACAGGTTACAGAACAATGGATAATGACTTATAATGGCCTTGCCAACCGTGATGACCATGCTGATTTTGTTGCTGTTGACGGCTCAGGGAACATATATGTCACAGGCAAAAGCCAGGGATATGATTATCACACTAACACCATAATTATCAAATACGGGCCATCGGGGGGACAGCAATGGGTCACCATGTATGGCGATCCATTTACAGGATTGAATTATCCTGTGGGCCTGACAATTGATAATTCCGGAAATGTATATGTGTTAGCCTATAATAATGCAGGTTCCAACCCCCCCACAACAGAATATCTTACAATAAAGTATAACGCATCCGGACAGGTAATATGGGCAGCGCATTATGTCGGTCCTATATATGGGACAAGTTTGCCGAAACCCGCGGATATTGCTGTTGATGGTTCTGGAAATGTTTACGTTACAGGGTTCGTTACTAATTCTTCGAATACAAAATATTTATATGCTACAGTAAAATACGACGCAAACAGTAATATTCTGTGGTCTCACACTTATGAGAGTTATGGTGGAGATAGTGAACCATCAGCAATCGCAATTGATAATTCCGGAAACACATTTGTTACGGGCTTTGGATATTTTTTAAGCCCAACCTATGAGAACTATTTAACTGTAAAATACTCACCATCCGGCACTTTTCAATGGGCTGCCATTTATACAGGTCCGACAAACGGTGACAATGCAGCTACCTCGATTGCAGTCGATGGTTCGGGCAATTCTTATGTAACAGGTAATAGCACTGGAACCGACTCACATTTGCACTGTGCTACGGTAAAATATAATTCATCAGGAGTCCAGCAATGGGTAGCAAGATATAATGGTTCCGGTACTGGAAACGACGATGCGGCAAAAGTGGTACTTAAAAATGGGTATATTTATGTGGGTGGAACTTCTGCAGGAGGCAGTACAGGGAAAGATTATTTGGCAATTAAATATGCAGCAAACGGAAACGAATTATGGAATGCCACTTATAGTGGGCAGAATGGAGATGATTTTGGCAACGATATTGCCGTTGATGATTATGGACTTGTTTATGTTACAGGTTTCAGTGCAGGTCCGGTTCATTCCAAAATTGCAACCGTTAGATTCAATTCGAACGGAACACTGCAATGGATCCAGCAACATGCCCTTTGTCCAAATATTCGTGATGAAGGAGCATACAGTATTGCCCTGGGTCCAAATAATGGGAATGGCGTTGTTGTTGTTGCTGGAACTATCTCACATGACCAGTGCGCTAACAGTGACTTTTGCACAATTAAATATACACAAACCGGGCTGGGTATAACGCAAATAAGCGGAAATATCCCCGATAAATATTCTCTCGAACAAAATTATCCAAATCCATTTAACCCCGTTACAAATATTAATTTCAGCCTCCCGGCAGCAGGGAAAGTTAGGCTTATTATATATGATATGCTGGGAAAAGAAATTGAAACAATTGTAAACGAAGACCTGGCGGCAGGAACTTACAAAGCTGATTTTGATGCTTCAAAACTATCTTCTGGGATTTACTTGTATAAGCTAACTGCCAATAGCTTTAGCGAAGTTAAGAAAATGGTATTTGTAAAATAAAATCTTTAGACCAGATTATTAAAAAGGAGCTAATTAGCTCCTTTTTTTTATTTCCATCAGTTTTAGAAATAAAAAAGGGAGTTTAATAGCAGAGTTTTATATATTATATTAATAAATTCAAGGAGGTTTAAATGAAACTTGTTATAATTTCTTTTTTTACTTTAATTTTAACATTTAATTATACATCGTCACAGGACCAGTCTTATTATTTGCTTCCCCATACACCCGAAATTCCGAAAGGCGAGTTTGTGCCTTTACCGCAAACTAATTTTGTTAACCCCAATACAGTAACAAGGATTTTTTACTCACAATCAGAAACTTTTATTGTTCCCCCAAATATTAGAATTCACCCCTCAAATAACAGACAGACCGAGACGGTTATTGTAAGGCATCCGCTCAATCAAAGCATGATGTTTGCATCGGCAAATACGCAAAGCCCTACTGTTTTTGAAGGGGTATATGTAACTACAAATAACGGTACTACCTGGTTTGGCAGTGATACAATTATGGGCCTTCCTTTAAATACTCACCAGGGCGACCCGGGTATTGTGATAGATAAAAACGGTAGGTTTATATTAGTTCACATCGGGGGCGGAACTGTGCCGGGAATGGCTTCAAATTTTTCAACTGATAATGGCTTGACATGGTCAAACAGCATTCAAATCGAGCCCGGAAATATTCTTCAGCATGAAGCATCAGTAAGTACTGACGATGTTCCCTGGAGTTTATTCTATGGGAGAAGTTATACGACGTATACGAATGTATCGGGGACCCGCAAAGTACAATTTGTCTATACTACAGACGGAGCTGTTAGCTGGAGTGCTCCGCTTACAGTAAGCCCGGTGTCTTCGGCGGGTCATTACGCAGCATGGTCAGATATTCCCGCCAGAACCGGACCAAACGGAGAGATTTATGTGATTTGGAATAATTATATTAATACAACCAGCGTGCCTGATTCTATTGGCATTGCTAAATCTACCGATGGCGGACTGAACTGGATAAATGCGACTAACACCGCATATAATATTAATGGTATACCAACAGGCTCAACAATTAACGGAATGAGATATTTTCATTTTCCGAGAGTTGATGTTGATAGAAGCGGCGGGCCAAGAAACGGATGGATTTACATTGTTACTAATGAAAGAGATTCTTTACCGGCAACAGATCTTGCCGATGTTATATTTCACCGCTCAACTGACGGCGGGCTTACATGGTCAGCGGGAATAAGAGTTAACCAGGATCCTGCCGGTAACGGCAAGTACCAGGTATTTCCTGCAATCAGGGTTGATGAGGCGTCTAATATTAATATAGTTTATTACGATTCTAGGAACACTCCTACAAATGATTCTTTAGAGGTCTTTATTTCACGCTCTACAGATGGCGGAAATACCTGGGCAGATATTTTGGTAAGCGACCATAAATCCAGGCCCAAAACAGGATACCAGGGAGACTACATAGGAATCACTTCGAGCAACGGTAATGTGTGGCCGCTTTGGATGGATGATTTCTCCGGCATTCAGCAGGTATGGACAGTAGGTGTGGATATTTTACTGGGAGTGCCCGGAACCAATGCACCAAAGAATTTCTCATTACATCAAAACTATCCCAACCCATTTAATCCTGTTACTAAAATCAAGTTTGATATTGCAAATGGGAACGCCCGTTTTGTGCAATTAATTGTTTATGATATTATTGGCAGGGAAGCTGCAAAACTTATCAGTGCAGATTTAAAGCCCGGCGGCTATGAAGCAAGCTGGGATGCTTCTAATTGCCCCAGCGGCGTATATTTTTATAAGCTTTTGGCAGGAGATTTTTCCGTGACGAAGAAGATGATTTTAGTGAAATAGAAAAAAAATAGTAAGATTTGAAAAAATTAAGGGAGCCTAATTGCTCCCTTTTTTAATTATATTTATGTATCCTCAAACAGGAGGTACAGTGAAAAACTCCATATTTTTGCTTACTATTCTGCTCCTTGCACATTCTATTAATATTAATGCGCAGGTAAGCCAGGAGTGGGTAGCAAGATTTGACGATGGCAGCAGTGATTATGCAAGTGACATGGTGCTTGACCAGCACGGGAACATATACTTAACAGGTTCAAGCAATAGTAAAGCAGGTTGGTATTCAACCTGTTTCATCACAAATTCCGAAAGAATATAATTTATATCAAAACTATCCCAACCCCTTTAATCCAGTTACTAAAATTAAGTTTGATATTGCAAATGCAGGAAATGTACAGATGAAAGTATTTGATGTCCTTGGAAGAGAAACGGCTATACTTGTTAACGAAATTCTAAAACCCGGAACTTATGAGGTTGGTTTGAATGCTTCCAATTATTCCAGCGGTGTATATTACTACAGAATGCAAATTGCCGTATACACGGTAACAAAAAAGATGATTTTACTTAAATAATAACTTTTTTACGTCATTAAAAAAGGAGCATTTAGATCCTTTTTTTGT
>DASXTZ010000490.1:0-3508 GCA_036505135.1 Ignavibacteria bacterium | reverse complement strand
TATATAAATTCCCCTAAATCCTTGCGATGCGCCGATAATGCTTAGATTTTGAATTACAACTCGTATTATTTCGCTGAAACCCAGAGTTGTGATAGCAAGATAATCACCTTTAAGCCTCAATGATGGGACACCGACAATTAACCCAACAATCGATGCCCCAAAACCGCCAATTAATAAAACTATGAGAAACCAGAATATCCTTCCAATTGAACCATCTCCAAATACAGCAAGAAGCTGCGGTGCAAAATATGTACTGACCGCTGCAGAAACATAAGCCCCTATAGCCATAAATCCTGCATGTCCAAGTGAGAATTGCCCAGTGAAGCCGTTGATAAGGTTGAGGCTTGATGCGAGAATTATGTTTATGCCGCAATAAATAATTATTTGATAGTAATATGGGTTAATTGAATCAGAAAAGAAATTAATTCCGAAGATTACAACTAAGGAGAGCAGGAAGAGTATTTTAGTATTTCTCATGTACGCAAATTGATGTTCATCAAATAGTCTTTATCGGAAATATAATAATAGCTTAATTTTTAAAAAATTTAGTAAAAATTAAGACAAATCGATATGCTCATAAATGGAAAAAATGTCTAAAAACCTTAACAAATATAGCTTTTTGAAGTAAAAAATGAAATGAATAATAAGAGGAGATTCAATGTTCAATTCAAATAAAAAAGCCAGACTTCTACTAAAATCCGGCTTTTTTGTGGGCAGTGTAGGATTCGAACCTACGACCCTCTGCTTGTAAGGCAGATGCTCTGAACCAGCTGAGCTAACCGCCCAAATCCTTCAATCTATTAACTATTTATGCAAAATTACAGTTTTTTAATACATTCTCAAGTCAGCAATTTTTCATCATTAGCGATTCGCTAACCGTTAGCTGGGTAAACTGCTAAATCGCATTTCTTTGATTCGTTGAACATTAATAGACCTCCAAGAATAAGCAAAGAAGCTGATAATAAGAAGGTGTATTCAATGGCAAATAGCTTCATGACGGCATATCCCAGAGCAGGAGCGAATAATCCCCGAACGCCGGTGAGTGTAATATGTGCTGCCTGATAGTGTGATACTTCATTTTTAGGAGCATAATAAATGGAGCTTAGGGCCCATGCAATTGTAATGCCGCTCATTGCAAATCCATAAAAGAAATGTGATAGATAAACAATTAAAACTGTATCTATACTGACGAATTTTGCGGAGACCAATGTTAATGGATATAATGCAAGCATAACAAATACAAATCCGCAAAACGCTGCGGGATTGCCCTTACTGTGATACTTACCCATTATTGGAGTAAAAGCAATTAATGCCGAATGAAATATCAATCCCTTTGCGATAGAAATAGGGGAGTATGAAAGATGGAGATTATCAACAAAGAATACCGGAACAACAGGTGTTAAGACCATAAACGCCATTCCATATAAAAAAAAATAAATCTCAAATCTAAGGAACGGTTTATTGGTCCGGAAAATTTGAATCAAGTCCCTTGCCGGAAATATCACTATTTCTTTATAGTCATCTATAGTAAAATAGGATTTTATATTATCTGCTCTTCCTTTATAGTCATCTATACTTAATGAAATCATTTTTGCAAGATTGTAATAAGTTAACATTCCGCAAATACCTGCAACAGGGAACGTATATTTATAAATTTCGCTGTTTACATCTAAATAATTTCCAAATACTGTTGATACAAGAAGCAAAACAAATATTTGTAAAGTAGAGGCATAGGAAAAAAGCCTGCTCCGGTTTGGTTCTGTATAATTATGTTTGAAGACTATATTCCATATCGAAAGCAGAAGTGAATCTACTACGGCATGAAAGCCTATACAAAAGATATAATAAATAGGGTTTGAAAACAAAGGAAGGATTATGAAAAAAATCTTTGAAAAAAAACCGATTATCAATATTGTTTTTGCCCTGTTGTACGAACGGTTTACTATTTCAGAGCCGTAAATAGAAAAAAGGAAGGCAGAACTTACTATTAATGATAACAGCATTACCTGGAAATCCGATCCGCCAAGAGTTTTTTTAAGAATAATATCCTGGAGAATTACTACCCCAAGGGCCAGACCATTGAATAATTGGGATATGAGATGAAGGATAAATGTTTTCCTCTCAAGGGAAACAGGATCAAGCTGTTTTCGGTTCAAATTATTTAGAAGAAAGTTCAGGGTATTCTAAATGCGTTACACTTAGATTAATTTTATCGCCAAATTCATTTTTTAAAAATTCATTCATTTTTTCAGCAGCATAAATCGATCGATGCCGCCCACCGGTGCAGCCAAAGCTGACCATAAGGTTTGTAAATTCTCTGCTAAGATAGTTTTCAATTGCATCGCGGATTATCTTTGAAATACTTTCAAAGTATTGCTGCATCTTTTCATTCTTATCAAGAAAAGCTATAACTTTTTCATCTTTACCTGTGAGATCTTTTAATTCCTCGACCCATTGCGGATTATTAATGAACCGGCAATCAAAAACAAAACCCCCTTTATTGGGAGTTTCATCATCAGGGATTCCTGATTTGTGATATCCGAAAGAATAGATCTTTACGTTGAGCATTATATAGAGCGGGAGACGGGGCTCGAACCCGCGACGTCCAGCTTGGGAAGCTGACATTCTACCACTGAATTACTCCCGCATCAAGTCTTATTTGCGAAATTTTATATTACTCTTTTTTTCTAAATCAACTAAGACTATTATTATCACAAAGATAAAAATAACTTATTATCATATCAATAAATAAAAAATTCCACATGAAAATCCGATCATTAATAAACAATAAGTTTCATATTTCCAGGAACGGCATTAACAAGAAATCGATTAAAATAATATCTATAAAGAAGTTTTTCCTCAAAAAGATTTCTTTACATTATTTCTAATAATATCTGTTTTTAAAGGGTTTAAAGTGAAATTTTTAGCCGTAATTTTTTTTTATATCAATTTTTTTACCTACTCTCAAACTTTGTGGAAGAAACCGATTCCCGTGTAATCGAGGATTACATCTCTCCATTTATAGAAGGGGCTGTTGGCAACTTAAATTCTGCATGACTGCAGAAACCTCCAAATGCTTCTTTATCAGGATTAGATATTGAAGTTGGGATAGTTGGAATGGGATCTTTTTTCTCCGAGAGTGATAAGCATTTTAACTCAACAACAAAAAGTTAAATTTTCTGAAGCTGCTATTAATAGTAGGATATCAGAGCTGAATTGGAAATAAATCTGTTAGCCTTTACCCCGTTTACTGGAATAAGTTTCGAATTCAACCAGACGAATATTAACTATGCACATACTTATACAACACAGTCTGGTGAGAAATATGTAATTCCGGTTAGACTATCCGAGCAACAAGACATGCAGTTTCGTTATAACACCGGTATAGTGAAGCTAAGTCTTAATTACAGTTATTCAAAAAATCATAGTTTAAGTGGTGGAATAGGTTTCATATTTTAGCTAAATTTGTGTAAATTATGAAACCACTATGCCAAAAAAAATAGGTATT
>DASXTZ010000489.1:0-2000 GCA_036505135.1 Ignavibacteria bacterium | reverse complement strand
ATATGGACCGTTTATGGATTGAATGCTCCAAACGGAAAGCAGTTTATAAGCGCAAGTGTAATAAGAACCCCAAATTTCCAGGGCAATGCTTTTATTTGCAGCTGGGCCGGTGAAAATCTTTCAAACACAAACTTCGGAAGGTTCAGACCCCGGATTACATCCGATAACGCAAAATATAACAATACTTCTTCTGTATATATAGCAGTTTCTACAGATTCATTAGTTTCTGCAGGAGTATACAAAGGATGGTATAACTATGTGTTATGCGTTAATCCATATACTGTAAATCCCGTTCTTGATTATTACGGAAGAGGTATAGTCCTTTTCAGTTCAACATTACCAACCGACCTCCATAGTGATATTGCATATGTATACAATAATGGAGATTCAATTATCATGGTAAGCTCTAATAATTATAAATATCCCGAACAAATAGGAATATCTGTCGTAAACAATCATTTCGGGGGGCTTAATGGCCAATCTTATGACAATGGGAATACTTTTGAAAAGGGATTTACGCGTATAGCGTCCAGCGGAGGAACAAACCAGCTTACATCAATGATAGTTTACCGCGAGAATTATCAGAATTCCGGCGACTGGGATATTAAAGCTTATAAGAGTACCTCAAGTCTTTATTCGTGGCAAAGCATAGATATAGATGTTCGCCGGGATAATGTTTTAGTCCCGAATCCTCCCGATATCTGCGCTGTAAGGAATAAGGAAAACAGGTATTATATTTCTTATACAAATTCAGGTTTATCGAATTATGACACTGTTAAATATCTATTTACCAGCCAAAACACTTCAACTATTACATACAGAACAGTTAGCCACCTGAATGCATTTGCAAGGCCCAAACCGGGTTTCAGGTTGGTTAATAATGACAGCTGTCTTGATGTATGGTCGCAAAAAAGTTCCGGCGGAGGAGATAATATTTGGGTTTCTGAAGGCTGCAGCGGTCCTTTTTCAATAGGTATAAAAACATTGGGTAGCGAAATACCAACCACCTATAAGCTTGAACAAAACTATCCCAATCCTTTTAACCCAGTAACTAATATTCGATTTAATATTCCCCCTTCGAAGGAGGCTGGGAAAATGACTCAAGCAGTACGATTGGTTATATACGATGTGTTAGGAAAAGAAGTCGCAATAGTAGTGAATGAAAATCTGCAGCCAGGCATATATAAAGTTGATTTCAATGCAAGCAGTTTACCCAGCGGAGCTTATTTTTATAAAATTGTTACTGATGTGTTTACTGATGTTAAGAAAATGATGTTGATAAAATAATTAAATTTTTTAGTATATTTTGTTTATCTTTGTTTCGAAGTTCCGCTTCGGTGCAGTAAAAAACAAAAGGTATTAAAATGAATATCAAAATAGCATTTGCTGTTTTATTTATTATTATTTTTGCTCATAGTTCTTTTTCTCAATGGCCGGGCTATTTCATTGCTTTTGAATTGAAGGACCAAAACGGAAACAGCATTACTGCACAAAATGATTACAAAATGACTACTGTTGCATGTAATGAATGCACCGAAGTATTGCTGGGAATAGATTCATGTACTGATAAGAAAACATGGAGGTTTTATGAGGGATACAAAGAATTTGACAAGGTACAAATGCTAAGGATAGAAAAAATGTCCGGCGAAACAATGGTGATTGAATTTCCGCCGCGTCCCCCAAGAGAACGATATAAAGATTATAGTAATTTATATGCAGGTGAAATTAAATTTATAAATGGAACTTATAAGATAGGGCTGCCAAATTCAAAAGAGGAGTGGGATAATTTAACTGAAGTCTTTCCGTGTCCCGACCAATACAACTATAACGGTTATGGTGATATCAGCAATTTCCAGAAATAAAAAAAAATATTTTTTATCAATATGAAACTAATAATATTCCTAATCTTATTTTCATCTGCTGTTTTTTCACAATGGCCGGGGTATTTCTATGCATTCGAGCTTAAAGATGCTGATGGAAATATCATCGATACCAATAGC
>DASXTZ010000488.1:0-2732 GCA_036505135.1 Ignavibacteria bacterium | reverse complement strand
GATGAAGCATCTTCAATAGCGGTTGACGGCTCGGGAAATGTGTATGTTACAGGAAGCAGTATAGGAAGCGGAACAGATTATGACTATGCCACAATAAAATACAATTCCGCGGGAGTTCAGCAGTGGGTCGCAAGATATAACGGACCCGGAAATAGCGTGGATGAAGCCTCTACACTTGCAGTTGACGGCTCGGGAAATGTGTATGTGACAGGATATAGTTATGGAATCGGAACAGGGGCTGACTATGCGACAATAAAATACAATTCTTCGGGTGTTCAGGTGTGGGTCTCAAGATATAACAGTCCGGGAAATACTAATGATCGTGCCTATTCACTTGCGATTGACAGCGCAGGTAATGTGTATGTGACAGGAAATAGCTATGTAAGCGGAACAAATTATGACTATGCCACGCTCAAATACAATTCTGCGGGTTCCCAGCAATGGGTTCAAACATATAACGGACCGGGAAATGATTGGGATGAGGCCCGTTCACTTGCGGTTGATGGCTCGGGTAATGTGTACGTGACAGGTGGGAGTACAGGAAGCGGAACAGGTGTTGACTATGCCACGCTAAAATACTCACAAATGGTCGGCATAACGCCCATCTCAAACGAAATCCCCGAAACATTCCGGCTTGAGCAGAATTATCCTAACCCGTTTAACCCAAATACAAAAATCAAATTTCAAATTCCCCTCTTGAGAGGGGTGTCCGAAGGACGGGGTGTGTTTGTACAATTAATTATTTATGATTTACTCGGCTGCGAAATTGCAACACTTGTAAATGAACAGCTTCAGCCTGGTACCTATGAAATTGAATTCGATGGCACAAACTATCCAAGCGGGGTATATTATTACAGACTTGTTGTGGGAGCCTATTTAGAAACGAAGAAGATGATTTTAATAAAGTGACTAACGAAACTGTGGTATTATTATCGCATACGATCCATTCGGATAAATTAAGTGGGGGAGGGGTAAAGGCAGTGGATATTAATTGACCGAAATTTTTGAAGGGCTTAAGGTACGACTATAAGTTCCCTGATTTTTTGATGCAACCTTACTTTCCAGTTCTTTTACTTTTTCATAAAACCAGCTTTTTATAGGGAAAGGAGCTTTTTCAATATCGTCCTTTAGTTTTGATATTTCAATGTCATCTATTTTTTCATTTTGAATTTTCAGTTTATAAAACTCGTTAATTATATTTAGTTGTGACTGAAACATTTGTTTTATTCTATTGCCCAATTCTTTAGTATTATTAATAAAATGATGCATTGAATCTATTGCAGATAAGCCGGGTTCGATCATATCAAGCTCATAATACACCTGCAGTATCAGCATTTTAAAAAATGGTTTGATAGTTGGAGTAGTCAGCTTAATTTGGTTCAAATATTTTAGTGATTCTTCGAACTCAGATTTTTTGAAAGCTAAAAAAGCTAATGCTAAATTTTGGTTATTTTCTCTTTCATCATCGTGAATATATTTAGTGAAATCATTTATGAATTTTTCGGTCCACTGTATTTCACCCAGTGCTAAAGCATTTCTTATTGTATTCAGATAAAATATGGGTGCAAAAAAAATGCCAAAATCAAAAAAATTAGTCTTGGCAAATTGATACATGATTTTATCCAATTCAAATTTTTCTTTCTTAAATAATATGTGACATTTAATATTACAATAATTTCGCAATGTCAGAATAAGCGCTTTTTTCATATTATTGTCAAATAAATCGAAGTTATCAAGAATTAAATTTTTAGATTTGAAATAATATGATTCATTTTCAAAATGAAGATGCATTAATAATAAATTGCAAAAGATAGCTGTGTACGTAAATTGAGGACACATATTTTCATTTAACCAGCCGGAGAAACTTACTAAGTTAATATTAGATATAAAAGCCGCCGCAATATTGGGTTCGTTAATTTTACCATAATCAAGCTCATTAGCTAATACATCGGAATTCTGTAAGTGAAGCCAATTCATAATGGAATTCATATAATATTCACCTCTCCCCAAAATATTATATTGAATTTTGTGCCGGTTGTTTCTCATTAGATGAAAGTCAATTATTGCATTTTCCAGTTCAACTCTTTTCCTATATAAATCATCACCTATTTTTGAATTATTCAGCTCTTCTTCCAGTTTTTTAACATTTGTTAAAAATAAGTTATCAAGCTTGTGCTTGTCAAGTTCCTTGATAATGTAATATTTTTTAGCAAAGCTATCGGCACTTAAAGAGTTATACGCCAGAAAATCCTCCCATAGTTTATATATTTCGGCAAAGAGCTGGCGAATTTTTGCTATGTAAAACTTTTTGCCCGGAAATAAGAATTTAAAAGCATCCTCGGCAGTAAATTCAAACAAGGGATAATGTTTTTTCAGAAATAAATATAGCTTATTCAGGCTTTTATTAGAATTAAAAAAAGGTGAGTTTATGAATTTTCCAAACTGTTTAAATTCATCATTTGTAAGCAGTTTTAGGACTTTAATAGCTTTGCTGTTTATCAATATCCCCTCCTGTTGAATACCTATCAAATCATATGATAATACTTTTTTGTATTTTTTAAACTCCAAAAAGCCGCATTTACACGATTTTATGATAGATTTTAGAAATTTGGTGATTTTAATCAGAGAAAATTTTGAATTATCATTGAAAAATATCTTTGCATTGCCTCGCTTGATAGTATATACTTGTGCACAGTTCGGTGCATTGGGGGTGCACATAAAAAAATGGTGCT
>DASXTZ010000487.1:0-2101 GCA_036505135.1 Ignavibacteria bacterium | reverse complement strand
TCCAAAAGCTTGAAGACAAGATAAGGGCGAACCCTCTCTCATCTGAATTTGTTAAGCTTGCAAATTATTATCTTATAAACGGCAATATCAATGAAGCTATAACCTTGCTTAAAGCAGGGCTTGAATTTTATCCTAACTATCCGACTGCAAAGCTCTTGCTTGGTAAGGCATATCTTGCAGGCAGGTATTTTATGGATGCTAAGAAAATTTTTGAGCAGCTGATTACTGAGTTTCCTGATATGGCTATTGCACAGAAGTACCTTGACATCGCTAATGATGTGGCAAGAACCGAAGTATCACGCAGACATGAAGAAGATGTAATTCCAAAGCTTGAGTTCAAAGCCCCTGTTTTTAACGATTACGAGTTTAACTACAATCTTTTCCCCAGTTATGAAATTGAAGAATTCACAGGAAGCAATGTGAGCCTTGAATCGCTTGATGAATCTAATGAGTTCATGGAATTTAAGAATGTTTTCGAATCCCCACATTTCTTTAAAAAGGAGAATAATTCCAAGCCTGCATTTGAGAAAAAAAGGCTGAAAAATAAATTTGAAGTTAGGATAATTACTGAAACTCTTGCTGATATTTTTGCAAAGCAGGGAAATTATTTCGATGCAATAGAGGCGTACACTTATCTTTTAAAAATTAAACCCGAGCGCAAGGAAGTTCTTGAAAGCAAGATAAGTGAGGTTGAAATGCAGATCAACAGGCTGATTAATGATTTTTGAAGCCTCAATTATAATGTTCATTCTGAGCGAAGCGAAGGCCACTTAGTAGCAGCGAGGCTAATCTCATAAGCGCAAAAATTCAAGCATAATGAGACCTTCTTCCGAGTGTCGGGATAAGGTTGCAAAATGTTACTGCGGTATTCCTGGTGTTACCTTAATAACTTTTTCCCCTTTTATTACCACACTGCCTGATTTAGCGCCTTTGTATTTTTGAACATTTTTGGCTTCGGTATAAGCAACGGGGACATTTTTGGCGTTTTTTGCCTTACTGAAATAAGCACAAATTTCAGCAGCTGATTTTATAATGTTTTTTGGAATAATGTCATCAAATTCTTTAGGAACCTTTAGAATGGTGTGCGAGCCGCTAGTGCCCCTGACGTGAAACCATAAATCATTTTGGTCTGTGTATTTGAATGTAAGGAGGTCATTTGCAGCGCTATCCTTGCCTACCCAAACTTCGAAGCCATCCGATAACGGAAATATCCGGAAACGCTTTAAATCCTGGTTTTCCATATACAAAGATAATTATTTAACATATAGAGCGCATCGACCGTGTTGATGTAACCATACACAATAAAAAACCTGACAGGTTTTAAGACCTGTCAGGTAAGAATATAAATATTATTTTTCAGCCAGTGCCTCTGCACCTGCAACAACTTCAAGCAGTTCTTTTGTTATGGCTGCCTGTCTTGCCCTGTTGTAGGTTATACTTAGCTCTTTAATAAGGTCATTAGCATTATTTGTGGCTGAATCCATTGCAGTCATTCTTGCGGCCTGTTCAGATGCATATGATTCAAGAAGCACCTGCCACATCTGTGTATTTAAATGCCTTGGTAGCAGCTTGTTTACAATCTCAATGCTTGAGGGCTCAAAAATATAGTTTGATACATTCCCCATTGATTCTTTATCATCCTCAAAGCCTGCTATTGGCAGTATCTGTTCTTCAGTTATTTTTGACTGGGCAACATTTTTAAATTCATTATAAATTACAACAACCTTATCAAACTTCTTTTCTATATAACCAGTAATAATTTCTTTTACAATATTTTCAGCAGATGAAAAATGCAGCTTATCAAAAACGTTTATATAACGGGCAAATATATCATAGTGCCTTTTACGAAAGTAATCGTATGATTTTCTTCCTATTGTTACAATTGTCAAGTCGTGGGATCTTAAAAATTCACCGTATTTTTCATTGATAACAGCTACAGCTGATTTTAAAAGATTAGTATTAAAAGATCCGCACAAGCCTCTATCTGCGGCAACCAATACAACACAAATCTTTTTAATCTCACGTTCTTTAAGGAGCTCATTATCAAATTCTTCCAATGACGGGATAAGATTCTTTAGTATGGTATTAAGTCTTTTTGAAT
>DASXTZ010000486.1:0-3391 GCA_036505135.1 Ignavibacteria bacterium | reverse complement strand
AGTGTCCGGGTCTACCCTGTGAAGCTGGTATAAAGTAATACAATCGACTTTAAGCTTTCTCATGCTTTCTTCGATGCAATTTCTGAGATAATCCGGCTTGTTGTTAGGGCTGGAACCGCGAACCATTCCGCTTTTTGTTGCTATTACAAGTTCTTTGGGATAAGGTGAAAGTGTATTACCTATGGTTTGCTCGCTTTGTCCCCCCTGGTAAATATTAGCAGTATCGATAAAATTTATTCCAATTTCAACGGCCCGTTTTAATACCGCACGTATTTCTTTGGTATCTCTAACCCTGTTAGTTCCAAGTCCGATGCGGCACGGTATATTCACCTAATGATATTGTTTTATTATTTTGCATTTACAAAATTACCAAACGGTGGCCGTTTTAACAAATTCCGAATTATCTTTAATTAATCACAATTTTTAACGATTTTTAGATTTTCAATTTTAAAAATCAGCACGAATTAGCGGCAGGAAATCTTCTGTGTTAAAAAAATTTATCAGGAAAATTACTAAACAGCATTCCGGGCAAATCATAGCGCTTGGCGGCGGCGGGTTTTCAGACCAGCCTGCCGGAGCATATGCCCAGGCCGGTAAGCCAGATAACCTGCTTCTTGATGAATATATATTACTGCAAACCAATAAAACCAAACCTAAAATATTATTTTTGCCTACTGCAGGAGGCGACCATCCGGATTACATTGAAAAATTCTACCGTGCATATAAAAAGCTGAACTGCAGGCCATCACATCTTGAGCTAAGCAATCGAAATTATTCGTATAAATATCTTGAAAGGCTTGTATTAAGCCACGATGCAGTTTTTGCCGGGGGAGGCAGCCCTCGTTTTCTTATGCAAGTTTGGCGAAAAAACGGAATGGATAAGATAATTAAAAAAGCATGGATGGCAGGTGTTGTTCTTTCGGGTATGAGCGCCGGCGCAATTTGCTGGTATGAAGATGGCTATAAAAATCCCGCTTCCGATATATGGCGGCGTATAAGCTGCCTCAGTTTCCTTGAAGGAAGCTTCTGTCCTCATTACGATAAACGTAGTGAGCTGCGCAAGGCTTACCGCAAAATGATTTCTTCAGGTGAGATTGAAGCAGGATACGGTGTTCAGGATGGGGTTGCTTTGCATTACATCGGAACGGAATTGAAATACGTGGTTTCCTCAGTGCCGGGTGCCAAAGCGTTTTATATTAAGAAATCAGGTTTTAGAGTCACTGAAAAGGAGTTAAAGCCTGCTTACATCGGGATGCTTGAGGAATTTGTGGATACACACCCCGGGAGAATAGAGATACAAAGTAATTCTGAAGAAGTTGTTAAAGAATATATTAATAAAATTAATAACCATGATATCAACGGAATAATAGACCTCATGTCTGATGATCATACATTTATAGATTCAATGGGAATCAATACACGTGGAAAAGAAACTATGCGTGCAGCATGGGATACATATTTAACTTTTTTTCCGGACTATAGAATAAATGCTAAAGAGATAATTTGTAAAAATGGAATGGTTGCAATATTTGGCACAGCGAAGGGAACGCTTTCGACCGATGGGAAAATCCTGCCTGAAAATGGCTTTGAAATTCCTGCATCCTGGACAGCTGTTGTTAAAGACAATAAAATAGCCAAATGGAGGGTATATGCTGACAATGAACCTGTTAGAAAATTGATTGCAAAATATAAAAACACTAACTTATAAAACCTTGACCACTAATTACTGATAGAAAAATTTATGATGAGCATAGAACCGGAAATAGTAACCGAGCCTGTAAAAATAGTTCAGAAATCCGATCGTAACATTCAGAAAATTGTTACTTATTATGAGGATACTGGTCTTGATTACGGCGAGTGGAGCCGCGAATATAATATGCATTTCGGTTATTACCGCTTTTGGATGAATCCGTTTGTGCGTGAAACTATGCTTAATGAAATGAACCATGTGGTTTTTGAACATCTTCAGCTGAAAGAGGAAGACGAATTGATCTATGATTTAGGATGCGGGCTTGCAGCACCATGCCGTGCATTTGCAAGAAAATATCCAGGAAAAAAAATAAAAGGAATAACAATTGTTATGTGGCAGGTAGAAAAGGCAAAAGAATTGAATAAAAATGCGGGGTTGGACTCTAACATTGAGCTTGTGTCAGGTGATTATACCAAACTGCCATTTTCAACGGGTTCAGCTGATGCTGTTTACGCTTTAGAAAGCTGCTGCCATGCTAAGGGGTTAGGCAAAGGTGATTTTGTTAAAGAAATGATGCGTGTATTAAAACCCGGGAAAAGATTTGTAATAGTGGACGGCTTTATTAGAAAAGAACCCGAATCCTTCCGCGGTTTGTTACGTTATTGTTATAACGAGGTAATTAAGGGATGGGCATTGCCTTCTTTTCCTCATATAGGCTTATTTGCAGAGGAGATTAAAAAAGCGGGCGGCAATGAAATAGAAATTAAAGACTTTTCTTTTCGAATTGCCCCCTCGGCGTTTCACTCTCCATTTGCTGTCGTTTATTTTTTATTGAAAAAAATAATACAGGGCGAAAAGCTGAACAAAGTGCGGTTAGGGCATTTAAAATCATGCCTGCTCGGACTAATACTTGGAATGTTCCGTCACAGGTTTTCTTATTGCCTAATCACAGGAATTAAAAAGATTTAAATAAATTATATGAATAAACTAATACTAACATTATTTTTTATTTGTCCTTATTTAACTTTTTCGCAAAATTCCGATAGCTTAATCGGAGTCTGGCAGGATAATGAGGTTGTTGCGGCAGGCTGGTCAAATACATTTCTATTTTTCAAGGACGGGAAATTTAAGTTCTTTTACAACCAGATGGATATGCGCAAACGCGAGATTGCATTTTCAGGCACATGGCATGTAGAAGAAGACGTTTTAAATCTTGATGTAAAGGAAAGGAGTTTACTTGAAGGCGGCAGGTTAGTAGAAAATGAAGAAGGTAAAAAAGGGGATTCGATATTAATAGATGCTACAAGTAAAATGGTACTGCTTAACCCACCGGAAAAAGTTGAAATATCAATTTCAAAGATTTACACTGATACCCCATATGCAATGGGAAAATATATTTATATAGATGCGATTAAGTTTTATTTAATGAGCCGCAGCCCTGAAGAGCTTCTTCATGAATTTGAAGGCAAATGAAAGTCACACCCCTAACGGAAAACCTAATTCCCTCCTTTCTAGATTACTTTAAAACATATGCGCACCAGCAGGATGAATCATTTCCGCTAGGTGAAAATTATGCGCGGCGCGATGATGAGCCGGCATACCTTCTGAAAGATAATGCCAACAATATAGCAGGTGCTGCTGTGCTAATGATGCATAAAGAATATATTGAAGCAGAAACGGCAAGATTCAGGATGTTTCATT
>DASXTZ010000485.1:0-4769 GCA_036505135.1 Ignavibacteria bacterium | reverse complement strand
AACAAGCTGGGCTTCGGCATCCAGCGGAATAAGGAACCTTTTGTGCCAGGCAGCCGGTGTGCTTGGTTCAAATGTTTACTCGGGGACATGGGGAGCAGGCGTAAATGTAACTACCGATAATGGTTCAACATGGGTGCAGGTTAATAATGGTTTGGGAAATTCTATTGTTTCCTCTTTTGCAGTTATTGGCTCAAGCCTGTTTGCAGGAACCCAGGGAGGGATTTTTGTAACAACTAATAACGGCTCAAGCTGGAGCCTTTCAAACAGCGGATTAACTGATAACCAGGTTTACTGCCTGCTGGTAAATGGCTCTAATTTTTATGCGGGAACAGGCAGCAAGGTATTTTTATCAACAAATAATGGATTATCATGGACAAATATCAGTAATGGTCTGCCGCTGTATCCTGTATATTCTCTTGCCTGGGTTAATGGAAACCTGATTGCCGGCACATGGGGGCAAGGAGCGCATTTATCGACAAACAATGGCGGCAGCTGGAATCCGATAAATAACGGTCTTACAAATAATATAGTTATGACTCTTGCCGTTGATGGAAATAATGTGCTGGCAGGAACTACGCAAGGCGTATTTTTGACAACGAACTACGGAACATCATGGACTTTATCATCTAACGGTCTGACGACATTATATACTTTAGCATTGTATAATGCCGGTCCCGCAATATTTGCAGGTTCATGGGGAGGCGGCGTGTTTATGACCACAAGCCATGGCGCAAGCTGGACTTCAGTTAGCACGGGATTAACAAATCCGGATGACCGGGCTTTTATTCTGGCGGGAAATGATTTATATGTTGCAGCAGTCGGAGGGGTCTGGAAACGACCTTTATCGCAAATGGTTGGAATACATGAGATAGGTTCCAACGTCCCTGATAAGTTTGAGTTGTATCAAAATTATCCAAATCCCTTTAATCCTGTTACGAAAATCCGTTTTGATTTTCCCCTTTTGGAGGGGGTTAGGGGGATGATTTCCAGCTTAACTATTTATGATGTCCTGGGCAGACAAATGGAGATACTAGTTACCCAGCAGCTTCAGCCCGGAAGCTATGAAGTTGAATGGGATGGAAGTAATTATTCTTCAGGAATATATTTTTATGAACTTAAATCAGGAGATTTTTCTCAAACTAAAAAGATGCTGATGATAAAATAGGGTTATTTAATTAGCTGAATGATGTATAACTTCCCCTTTTTTAATCACTTTTCCAAGCTGGTTCACTCCAAAATGATAAAGTATCTGCTTATAATCAGGTACATCAAATATTAATAAATCAGCTTGCTTGCCGATTTCAATGCTGCCTGTTTTATCTGAAATACCCAGTGCAGCGGCACCGTTTATTGTTACCGCATTTATTGTTTCTTCAATGTTCATTTTAAGCATATGGACCGCAAGGCTCATTACAAGCTGAATGTTTTCGGTCATGCTGCTGCCCGGGTTAAAATCGGTTGCAAGCGCAACGGGTATGTTATTATTAATGAGCTCTCTTGCAGGAGCATAAGGAATATCAAGAAAGTATGAAACTGCCGGTAAAAGGCACGCAAGGGTTCCGCTTCCCTTCAGTGCTTTTATTTCACTATCTTTCATCACTTCGAGGTGGTCAACCGTTAATGCTTTGCATTGTATGGCAGTTTGTATCCCGCCGACTGAATTAAACTGGTTTGTATGAAGCTTTGGGGTTAACCCGAATCTAATGCCCTGTTTAAATATTTTTTCAGTTTCTTCGGGTGAATAGTAATTTTTCTCGCAAAATGCATCAATAAATCCAGCAAGCCTGCGTTTTGCTATAAGCGGAATCATATCCAGAATTATTTCATTTATATATTCTTCATGTGACTTCTCTTCCGGAAATGCATGTGCTCCAAGAAAAGTTGCATAAATATCAATGGGTATTTCATTCCTTAATTCATTAATCACTTCGAGCATTTTTATCTCGTTCTTTGTATCAAGCCCATAGCCGGATTTTGCTTCGATAGTTGTAACTCCAAAGCCTATCGACGAGCTAATTCTTTTTTTTGCAAACTCTTTCAGCTCATTCTTAGATGTTTTCCGTACCGCTTTTACAGTGCTAATTATCCCACCTCCTGCTTGAGCAATCTCTTCATACGTCTTTCCTTTTATCCGCATTGAAAATTCATTTGCTCTGTCTCCTGCAAATACTAAATGAGTATGCGAATCAATAAATCCCGGCAAAACTGTTTTGTTTGTTCCATCAATTTTAGTAAGGGAGGATTTTTTTATCTGCACAGGAAGGTTCTGGCCTATCCATTTGATGACCCCGTCTTCGCAGTATATGCTTGTGTTTTCAAGAAGACCTATTTGTGATTGGTATTTCCCGGCTTTAAATCTATGGCCAGTTGTGTGGCAGGTTACAATCTGTTTGGCATTTTCAATAAGTAAATTCATCTACAAATATAATCAAAAAAATGCCTAAAATATGCAAATTTTGCATTTTTCTCTTGTAAGAATCCTGTAAGAATCTCCTTAAGGATCAAAAATATCTTTGTAATGAAAACAAAAAGAGAAGCGAGAGCTTCTCAAAGAAGGGAGATTCAAAAATGTTTAACAATTTTAAAAAATCACTTCAGATAGTTATTCTGACCGCAATGTTGATTGGTCAGACATATTCACAGTTCTTCAAGAGCTATGATTTCGCTCCATTTACTACTAGGACAGAAATCGGGTATTCTCTTGAGAGAACATCCTTAGCACTTTCCAGCGGGTGGTCAATTGCAGGTGTAACAAATGCTACACCAAGCGCAGGAGACTATGACTGGCTTTTCATTAAACTGAACTCTTCAGGCACCGTTATCTGTAAAACTACTCTTGGTTTTTCGCTGGGCGATTCGGCTTTCTCGCACGTTCAGCTTACCAACGGCAGGACAGTCGTTGCAGGTTTTTACAGGGCAGCTAATCTGAGAGAAAAGGCATCGTGGAGTATAATAGATACAAACTGCATGCACGTAATATCAAAACAAATTATGGATTCTCTACAGCACCAGTACAGAGGTGTTACAAAAAATCCTGTAGATGAATTCACCATAACGGGTTACATTAACCATTTCAACTCACCCGGAGACTATAAGAACAGGATTCTGGCAGCGCAGTATACACCGGCTGGTGCGTTACTGTGGGCATATAAGTATTTTCCACCTTATCCCTGGGTTGATGAAAGAGCATATTCAATCGTTTATCAGCCAACCGATGGCACATATGGAATCACCGGTGTAACAAACCGCTTCACCGGACCGGCAGGCCCATACCAGGTGTTTATTATGAAAATTTCTGCAGCAGGAATTCCTATATGGTTTAAGGGTTACAGCCCGGTTCCCGGCGGACCTTCTGAAGCCAGAAAAATTATTGCAATGCCCGACGGCGGATTTGTTGTAACAGGACATACAAATGTTTTTGATATGGCTTTTAATGATTATTATGTTATCCGGGTAACTCCGATGGGCATCCCCATGTGGCAGAATGTTTATGGCGTGCCCGAATTTAAGGAGCAAAGCTACAGTATAGTTTACCAACCTTCAGATATGTCGCTTGTTTTCACCGGCTTAAGACAAGCTCCGGCTTCAACAGAGGACGTTGCTATGGTAAAGATAACCGTAGCAGCAGGAATGATTGTATGGACAAAAGTTTTCCCCAATACTTCAGGACATGACAGAGGTTATGATATTGAACTGGCTTCACCGTCAGGTTATGGCGTAACCGGGCAGCTCTTTCATTCATCAAGCGCTACACTCGACCCGTTCCTTCTTAGATCTGACGCATTTGGCAACGTAACACCTTCATGCCAGGATTCAATTATACTTCAGCCAAGGCCGGGGCAATGGACAGGCGATTGTACAAGACAACCGTACCAGCTTATTGATATCCAGTGCCAGCCGCAGGTTAACAATCCTCAGCACGTTGAAAGAATTCAGTGCGGAACACCCACTGGCATAAACGGAAGCAATAATCAATTACCGGATGAATTCTCGCTCAATCAGAACTATCCAAATCCGTTCAATCCTTCAACAAAGATTAGCTACAACATAAAAACTTCAGGTAATGTAAAGCTTAGTGTGTATAACTCAGCAGGCGAATTAGTAAAAGAACTTGTTAACAATAACCAGGAACAGGGTAGCTATGAAGTTACTTTTGATGCAGCATCATTTTCGAGCGGTATATACTTCTACACTTTAAAAACTGAAGAATTCACCGATACAAAGAAAATGGTTTTAATAAAATAATAACTTAATCTCCCTCACCATATGGAGAGGGAGATTATGAAAATCAATATTTAAAATTTTAAAAATCAAACAATAAAAAACTAAAACTGCCGGGTAAAAGAAACCTGGCAAAAAGAAAAGGAGAAACAAAATCATGAAAGCAGCAAAAAATCTAGTCACAGTAACAATCTTCGCAGTTCTTTCAATCTTAAGTTCATTCTTCAATGCCGGATGCGGTAACGAAAACGTAATTGGCACAAACGTTTCCAATAACCAAACAGCAGGAGACGTTGCAGACAGCATAACAATAAATGTAACAAAGGTGTACGGCGGGTATCAGTTTGATCTCACTAACAGGACACGAGGCACTATTATAAATGATTTTCATGTTCAGTTTGCCGATACCACAGTAAAGATAACCGAATGGAGCCTTATGTGGCAGTTTGATCCTAATACGACAGACTTAAACCACGGAAAGATTGGCGAAAAGGCAGCACCCGGTCAGCCCCCCGTTCAGCCCGGTCAAACAAGAACTGTCTTATGGT
>DASXTZ010000484.1:0-3727 GCA_036505135.1 Ignavibacteria bacterium | reverse complement strand
ACTACCGCCTTTATATAACGCTTCAGCTTCCAGATCATGCTTAATATTTTTGGGAATTCTTTTTCCTGGATAAGAATAAAAAGGTATTGAATCTTTAATGACAAGGTTGCTATCGAGTACTAACATATTGTTTGCATCATCGCCCATTATAAAAAACTGTCCGTCGAGATATTCAATTGCAGAGGCGGAAGGATAGTCGTTGAGCTTTTTTGCATCAGTAAGCATGACGTTATTGTTCTGTGTGCAGGAAACCATCGAAAAACAAAGTGCAATCACAGCATAACGGTAATTCATGTTGCTTTCCTCCTAATCCATTAAATCTGAAAATCCTGGTTCTCTAATCAAACTTATTCTCCCAACCATCTTTCTTCAGCTTCTCCACTTTTTCAATTACTTCATTATTGAGAGAGTTCTTATAATCAGAAACCTTTTTGGAAACAATATCATCAGAAGTACCGATAATTTCTGCAGCAAGAATTCCAGCATTTTTTGCAGCATTGAGTGCCACTGTTGCTACAGGTACGCCATTCGGCATTTGTAAAATGGAAAGAACAGAGTCCCATCCGTCAATGGAGTTTGAGGATTTGATGGGAACCCCAATGACAGGAAGTGGGGTAATAGAAGCCACCATGCCCGGCAAATGTGCTGCACCACCGGCACCGGCAATGATTACTTTTAATCCCCGTTGTTTTGCTTTTTGCGCATATTCAACCATACGCAAGGGTGTGCGGTGTGCAGATACGACAGTTACTTCATGGGCAATATCAAATTGCTTAAGAATATCTGAGGCAGCCTGCATAACAGAAAGATCACTATCACTGCCCATGATAATGCCAATGATAGGAGTTGTTTTATCATTAACCGTTTCAGCCATTTTTGTTTCCTTGCCAGCTAAACTATGTAATTCTTAGCAAAACGTATTGAATTATCTGAAACTGTAAACGACTTGGTATATCAATTTTGAAAATGGTATTTAATTAAGATGTGTACTGATGAATCTAAAACTTTACAACAGGTGGTTCTCCCATCGACCTGCGACCTTCTGTACCCAGGTCAAAAAACACTTCTCTCTGAAAACCGAAATTTCTTGCCAGCATATTACCTGGGAATGTTTCAACCGCATTATTATATTCAGTAGTGGTGCCGTTAAAGGAGCGACGTGATGCAGCCAGTTTATTTTCAATATCGCTTAGTTTTTCTTGTAATTGCAAAAAATTTTGATTCGCTTTCAAATCAGGATAGGCCTCCATAGCAACTTTTAATCCTTGCAAAGCGCTGGTAAGTTGCTGTTCTTTTTTTATTTTATCATCAATAGTTACGGCACTCATGGCAGCCGCACGAGCTTCGGTTACACGGAATAATGCTTCTTTTTCATGACCTGCATAACCCTTCACTGTTTCTACCAGTTGAGGAACAAGATCATGTCGCTGGCGCAATTGCACATCAATATCGGCAAAAGCATTTTGGCGGCGGTTTCGCAAGCGAACCAGATTATTATATAAGGCCGTACTCCAAATTATGATCAGTAAAATAATTCCGATTAAAATGAGTAATGGCATGGCAATGATTTTGTTATTTGAAATTAATGAAAAAGGAAATGAAGGAACAAAATGTTATCCAGCTTTAGAAACACTTTAAAGACAGATGCGCCTTAAAAAAAACGAACATAGGTCGATTACAGTTGCGATAGAGCAAACCAGTATGATCACGGATGAATTTGCTAGCTGCCTCTTGTACCGCCTGCTTTATGTGGACGTTGTTTGTTTCCGGCAAACTTGCCTGGCTTAGGGATGAATTTGGAACCTTGGGGATTATTTTTCTGGTTTTTGTCTCCCTTTTTTCCCTTGTTCTGATTATTATTTAAAAGCGACATGGTTTGATTTTATTAGCAAAATTAAGAAATGAAAATTTATCTGCATTGGGTTGAAGCTCGGAGTCAAATAGAATTTTGATTCATATTGTTATGGACAAGAAGCAGAAAAATATTTTTTGGCTAAGCATGTTGAGGGCTATTTAAGGATTAAGGTAAGTATTTGAAGTATGGATGGAAGAAACGGATAACAGGTTATTTTACAGGCTCTTTTTCCAATAGTTTCTTAAGGTTATCGAAAATCACATCCCAAAGCTTACCCGATTTTTCCTTCATTTCTTCAGTGGCAAGATTTTCTTCTGTCAGGATAAGTTTCGTATGATCATTCTCTTTAGCGAGTTGATAGGTGATAATATGATAATAACTGGGTTCGTCTGGCTGGCCAGACATATCGCTCCAATAACTGTGTTTCAATAATTTTTCGTCTTCCAATTGTAACACTTTAGCTTTTCCGATAAATTTTTTTCCTTGCCACTCACCTTTGTGAACAATCGTATTTCCTTCTTTCCACTCCCCAATGGCATCAACCCCAAAAAAATATTGTTTGATCAGTGCTGGATCAGTTAAGGCTTGCCATACAACTGTAACAGAGGCATGAATGATGGCTGTTTTCTTATTAGAAAATTTCTGCGCCATAATACTGGTTTAAAAAATGATAGAACTACGATTTTTAAAACCGTTCAACTACCATACCAGTGTGCTGAAGAAAACTATTTATTAAGCAAAAAATGAATAGGAAAGTCAGTAACGTTTTCGATTTCTGTCACCACCGTATTTGTTAAAGCCACCACCACCTTTATTGAAACCACCGCCTTTGCTACCCCCACCACGATAGCCGCCGCCACTGCTTCCGCCACCCGGACGATCTTCGGCAGCTTTAACTATAAGAGGTTTTTTGCCGAGTGAAATATTATTGAGGCTTTCAATGGCATCTTTTGCTTCTTCCTCAACAGGCATCTCAACAAATCCGAACCCCCGGCTTTTACCGGTTTCTCTATCCATAGCGACCTTAGCAGAATTTACTTTTCCGAACTTCTCAAATATTTCTTCGAGCTCGGCATCATCAAGGTCGTATGGCAGACCGGCAACAAAAATATTCATTGGATATTTTTTTGTAAAAGTACAGAACTTAAATTGGTTATTGTGCCAATAATTTATTGACTTCTTGCTGCTAAACTATTCTTCTTTTTCAACTGTAATCGTGCATTCGCCTACTAAGGCTGCCAATGCTCCAACGGCCGCAAGTACCGGAGCAAAAACGGCTCCCACTACACCAACGGTTAATGGAAAGCTCATTAATTCTTTTCCGCTTTTGTCTTTAATGGTGATCTTGCGCACATTGCCCTCATTAATAAGTTCTTTTATTTTTTTTAATAGCTGTTCTCCGTTGATGGAAAAAGTTTCATTCGTTGTTTTTGTCATGAGAGTATCCTCCATTGTATGTTTAAATCAAGGTTCTGGCACAAATAATTCCAGGCAAGTTCGCTCTTTCTTTTTTTTGATACAAATCATTAATTGGTTTGCAATAAATCCCGGAAAGACTTAAAGGGGTTGAAAATAAATAAGAATAAAGCGGTTACGATTAAAAAAAAATTCTGCATAAAAATTCTGTACCTGATTTATCCACAAAGCTTGGATAAGTTTTTTCCGATAATGGAAATTTAGATTAGCTTTGTACGACCTCCTTATCCCAATAGCCATTGGGATTTCCGCTGGTCAAATTAAGAAAGTTTACTGGAATTTATTGTTGATAGAATTGGTGTAGTACAAGTGAGTGGCACCTGCCTACCGTCAGGCAGGCAACCAAAGCTGAGTTATGTTATGGGACTTGTACAAAAAATATTTTTTAAAATTTTA
>DASXTZ010000483.1:0-2540 GCA_036505135.1 Ignavibacteria bacterium | reverse complement strand
ATGAATTTCAGCTTTTTTATCTTTATCCTTGGGAGTTAGCAAATGCAATGAAGTTCTTCCTATGGCTGCGGGGACAATTCCTTTTTTAGTTAATATTCTAGCTCGGTGCGAACCCAGAATTGTAGGATCTATTCCCCCAATTGGACGAACATAAATAAAGCCCTCATCATTTATATAATTTATAATTAATCCAATTTCATCCGAGTGCCCCACTAGCATTAATGATTTTTCTTTTCCCGGGTTAATAGAAGCAATTAGGTTTCCGTGAGTATCTTTCTGGATATCACGGCAAAATGTTGAAACCTCATTTTGCCACATTTTTTGAACCGCCTCTTCAAACCCCGAAGGGGCGGGTGTGTTAATTAAATTAATCAGGAATTGTTTTTGATTGTTATTCATACTTTAAAAATTGCGAGTGAGCAGTGCGGTCATGAAACAATTAATTACAGATATACTTAGATGTCTTTAAAATGTAGGAACGAACGAAGCAATCTCATGATTGAGTGCAGGATTACTTCATCCTGCTAAAAGCAGGATTCGCAATTTGTGATTTACATTGCGGCGCGCTGAGCATCGTTAAATTTTACATTTACAATTGTAGATACACCTTGCTCTGCCATGGTCACACCATACATTCCGTCTGCGGCTTCCATTGTGCGTTTATTATGTGTTACTATAATGAACTGCGTTTCTTTAGAAAATTTCCTTATTATTTTTATGAACCGGTCTATGTTCGCATCATCAAGCGGAGCATCAACCTCATCAAGTATGCAGAAGGGGGATGGCTTAACCTGGTAGATTGCAAAAAGGAGTGCAATGGCTGTTAAAGTTTTTTCTCCTCCCGAAAGCAGGTCAATCAGTTGGGGACGCTTGCCGCGGGGTTTTGCTATTATATCGATTTTAGCATCAAGCGGGTCGGGGTTTTCCGGGTCAATTACAAGCTTTAAATCTGCCTCATCGCCCTCCATGAACAGCTCACGGAAAATTCCCATAAAGTTCTGCCTGATAAGCTCAAATGTATCGGTGAATTTTTGCTGTGCAGTCTTATTAAGCTCATCTATCAGCCTTATCAGGTCTTCTTCAGCTTTAACAAGATCATTTTTCTGTTCTATCATTTTTTCAAGTTCTGCTTTTTCCTGCTCGTATATGCCAAGCTCAAGCTGTCCGGAGCCGCCAAGCTGGCGAAGCTTATTTCTAAGCCGGTCAATTTCTGTTTTTGTTCTGATGAAATCAAAAAATGTCTGTTCTTCGTACTCTTTGTAGCATATCTCCAGTTCATACTCTTCCATTATCTTATCTTTATGTTCCTTGATCTCTATCCTGTCCTTTGTCAGCTGCATTTCATTCTTATGGATATAGTCAATAATATCATCACGCCTGGTGCGCAATGTCTTTTGTTCAAGCTCAACCCTGTCAACAAGGTTCCTTTTAACTTCGTACTCAGACCTTATGAAAGTGAAATCCGATTCAACTCCTGCTTTTTCATTTTCAAGCATTTTTAGCTTAGGCATGTAACCTGTTGCACCCTCCAGGGAGTATGACTCAAGCGTGGAAGTAAGCTTCTTTATTTCCTGTTCGTAAGCTGTAGTTTCAAGCATCCTTGCATCAATGTGGTTTTGTTTTGAAAGAAGGCCTTCTTCTGTTCTTATAAGGTCATTTTCAAGGTTTTTCTGCTCTGCCTTTGCCTTTGCTATCTCAATGCTGTATATATTATATTCTTCGCGTTTAGCAGTAAGGCTATCGGCAAGGCTTTCAAGCTCGGATGTAAAATGGTCAAGTTCTTTTTCACGCTGGTATTTTGTATTTTCTGCCTTTTCTATTGCCGAAATAAGCTCATCAACTTTGCTGTCAAGCTCTTTATTGATTTTACTAAGTTCTTCTATTTCCACGTTATTTGCTTCGATTAGAAGATTTGTTTGTCCCTGCTGATATTTAAGCTGTTCAATTCTGTTTTCAGTATTTAGAATTATTGACTGTTTATCTCTTATCTGGTTTTCAAGAGGTTCAATAAGGATCTCTTCAAAAGATCTTTTCAATTCATCTAACTTTAGTTTATCGCCCTCAAGAGCAGTTGTCAAAATTTTTACTCTGGTTTTCAGTTCTATAATTAGTTTTTCCCTGCCAAGCTTAAGTGTTTCAGTGCTTGTTTTGGCTCCTGCCCTGATAAAACTGTTAGTAATTATATCACCGCCAAGAGTGATAAACTTAATGAAATTATCTTTTGAAAGCTTTCTTGCAGTTTCAAGATTTTCTACTATAATATATTCGTCAAGCAAATAACGGAAAAGAGGCCAGTATTCTTCAGGGCACTTTATAAATTTATCAGCCCAGCCATAAACACCCTCCTGGTTTAATATCCCGGGAAATTCTTCCTGAAATATATTGAAAAAGGTGTTCTTGTAAAGATTTTCCTTTACAATAAAGGTAACTTTTCCTTTCTGCTCTTTTGCTAGGATATCAATTAGCTTTGCTGCTGTTTCTTCATTGTTAACAATCAGGTAGTTTGAAATCTCACCAAGTGCTGCCTCGATTGCTGCTTT
>DASXTZ010000482.1:0-1697 GCA_036505135.1 Ignavibacteria bacterium | reverse complement strand
TGTTATCATGAAATTCAACTGCACCAATATTATAATTTCGTTTAAGGAATGTAATATCATCTGCAACAAGCTCTGCATTTCTTCCAAGCCACCTGCCTTTATAAACTCCTGCGACAGCGCAGAACCCGCAAAGAAAAGGACAGCCAACGCTTGAATGATATCCAGCGGTTCGCGGGCCAAGATATGTTTTTGAAATACTTAAATATTTATTTACATCAACTCTATGATAAGGAAGGCGGGGAATTAAATCGGGATTGATAGGCTCAGCTTTTTTATTATGAATAATTCTGCCATCGGATTTAAAGGACAGGCCTTCAATATCCTCAAGATTTTTTCCTGCCGGTTTGTTTTCCATCGCGACAATAAACTCTGTAAATGAATACTCAGCGTGGCCTTTTATGACAAAATCAACATAGTCGGATTTAAGCACGGTATTGGGATGCAGCGAAGGAAAATAACCGCCCCAAATAATATTTACCCCAGGGAACCGTGTTTTAATGTTTTTAGAAATCTCATAAGCACGTTTAAGCTGCAGTCCCGGCATAACCGTTAAGCCAAGATATTTTACGCTATTAGTTTTAATTAAATCCGAAATGGTTTGCTCTGCACGCGGGTCAAGGTTTTCATCGACAATATAATAATCATATTTGCCCTCAAGGAAAGCACCCAGCGTTAGCAGTGAATTAGGGACTCTAAAACCCCACCGAGCAGATTTTGGATTTAATAAAGCTATCATTTAGATTCTTCCAATGAGGTTATATGATATAACCGTTCTTTCAGTTTAATTCTGTTTAAGTTTTCATTAACTACTTTCCCTATGAAAAGGGTATGGTCACCTGTAATTAATTTTTGGGTTACTTTGCATTCAAGCCAACCCAAAGCATCTTTTATAAGAGGGACATTTATTTTTTCGGCATCAATTTTATCCAGCCCGGTTAGCTCAAATTTATCGCCATCGGTACCCGAGATTCTGCCGCTTTTTAAAATTTGTTCTTCATATTCAGCCGGCATGAAATTAACTGCAAAACATTTTGAATCATCAATTACTTTTGATGAAAAATTTTTACTTTCAAGGCTGATGCAGTATAATTTAGGAAAAAAGGAAAGCGGGATATGCCAGTCTATTGGCAATACGTTATCTTTACTTCCCAATCTTGTGGTAACTAATACTACCTGTCTTGGTGAAAGGTAAGCAACGCGCATGTATTCTGCCGCAGAGAACCTGAATCTTAATTTATCAGCCCTTTTTTTTATGGAGGTTAAAATTTTCTTCATATTTTTTCAAGCTCAATAACATAATGATCGGAAAAGTTGTAAAAGGGATATTTGACAGCGAAAAATTTTTCCAGTTTTTCCAGCCAATTAAATAACCTTTGTAACTTATAATATATTCCTAAAAAATTATCAGTAGGTATTAATAATCCAAAAGCTGTTATTGATTTAGTTTTATAATTTAAACTAAATATTTTTTTTACTCTTCGTGGAAAATATAGGTTTAATTCAGGCTCTAATGAGCCACCCCTGTTGAAAAATTTCTTAAATGCAACCAAAGGCTTTAATTTTATAAAATACAAAGAAGATTCAAGCAGACATATTTTATTCAGCATAACAATGAACACTTTTGAGCCATTGTTTAATAATTCAGCAAGCTCCCCTGAAAATTTTTCAAGGTTATCCAGATAATTTAAAGCATCAAG
>DASXTZ010000481.1:0-6068 GCA_036505135.1 Ignavibacteria bacterium | reverse complement strand
AAATACAGGATATCAAACTTATTTTTCTCGGTTGTATAGAACTACTAATGGCGGTTCAGCCTGGCAAATGTTACCACTATTAAATACATTTATTGGTGTTTGGGATTTGTTTTTTAATAACTATTACACAGGATATGCGGTTGGTGGCAGTGGAAATACGGGTTTAGTTCTTATAAAAACAATGGACGCAGGTTACAATTGGTATTCTCAGTATGATAGTACTAATGGTAATTTAAGCTCTATTCAATTCGTTAACGAAAATACAGGATATTGTGTAGGTGATTTTACCAATGGAGTGATACTAAAAACAACAACGGGAGGGCGTCCTATCGGTATCCAGCCAAAAGGCACCGAAATTCCAAGTAAATTTTCCCTTTCCCAAAATTATCCAAATCCATTTAATCCAACTTCGAAAATTAAATTTGATATCCCGTTTATAGGGGCTCAATATATTGAGCCCGTACAATTGATTGTTTACGATATCCTCGGCCGGGAAATTGCCATGCTTGTTAACGAAGAACTTAAACCCGGCAGTTACGAAGTTGAGTTGAATGCCTCAAATTTTCCAAGCGGCACTTATTTTTACAGGCTGCAGTCCAGGGATTACACCGAAACAAAAAAAATGGTTTTGATAAAATAAAGTTTCCTCTTGCAGGAAGGATAAGGGAATAAAAAGGCTGTTTATAACAGCCTTTTTTGTTTTGTAACCTTACTTTATTTTTGCAATTCTTGTTAATTAATAGATAATTAGAAGCTTTTCACCCTCTCCATGTGGAGAGGGGCCGGTCCGAAGGACTCCTTCGGAGGAGTGAGGGATGCATCTATACGAAGAAACTAAACCGAAAATATTCAAAGCTCATTATGTCCGGGGCATATTTCCAACGGATTACCAGGTGGTATTTAAAAATATTTTTGAGCTGCTTGAATACCGGGTAAATATACAGGGCGATGAAGAATTCATAAAATTTTATCCGGATTCAGGAGAGCCGGTAAGCCTCTCTTATAATGAATTTCATAAGCTGGTTGCAAGAACAGCAAATGTTCTTTTAAAAAGTGATATAGGGGTTGAAGATAGAATCGCGACAATTTCTCATAACCATATTAATACAGTAATCCAATATTTTGCTGCGTGGTGCGTCGGCGCAACGGTTGTCCCCATAAACGTTAATGAGGAACCGGACAGGATAAAATACATCCTGCAAAGCTCAAATACTAAATTAGCTTTTGTCCATAACCAGTACGTGGAAAAAACCAAAGATGTTGCCAAAGAATTGGGTTTTAAAATAATAGTCCACGGGGATGTTGAAAAAATTCCGCAGCACCTTGAGTATTCAAGATTTGAAAAGCTTCTTGATATTGAATCAATTGATTTTACCTCCTCTGAAAATGTAAACCAGGAAACCGAAGCATTAATTGTTTATACATCCGGGACAACAGGTCTGCCAAAAGGAGTCGTGTTGACACAATACAACCTGATGATTGATGCAGATGGAATTTCAAAATGGCACAAAATTGAGCAGGGGCAAACATTGATGTGTGTTTTACCAATACATCATGTTAACGGAACAATCGTAACATTAATGACTCCAATGTTTTGCGGCGGTAGAGTAGTTCTTTGCCAGAAATTCCACACGGATTATTTTTTCAAGCGCCTTGCCGATGAAAATGTGCAGATTGTAAGTGTAGTTCCCACATTACTTCAGTTCCTATGCCATGATTATGGAAAAGAAGATGGGGGAAAATCCTCCCTAGGAACGCGCCGCGGCACGTTCTTACCGGTAAACCTCCCGAATTTCCGCCACATAATTTGCGGGGCAGGACCCTTAACGTGCGAACTTGCATCAAAATTTGAGGATATGTTTGGTTTAAGAATTGTTCACGGCTACGGTTTATCGGAAACAACATGTTATTCGTGTTATATCCCTATTGACTTATCCCCTGAAGAGCACAAAAAATGGCAGAAGGATTTTGGTTTCCCGGCAATCGGCACCGAAATAGAACCAAATGAAATGGATATTCAAAACGATAAAGGTGAATCTATGCCAGAAGGTGAGCGCGGCGAAATTGTAATCCGCGGGCATAATGTTATGAAATATTATGATTCAAATCCTGATGCCAATCAAAAAACTTTTGAGTTTGGCTGGTTCAGAAGCGGCGATGAAGGCTTTTACAAAAAAGACGAGCAGGGCAGGAAATATTTTTTCATCACAGGCCGCATTAAGGAATTAATCATACGCGGCGGTGTAAACATTGCGCCGTTGGAAATCGATGAGGTTATAATGAGCATTCCCGAGGTAAAAGCCGGGATAGCGGTAGGCTTCGATAATGACTGGTACGGCGAGGAAGTTGGTGCCCTGGTTGTATTAAAGGAAAATATTCCCCCTTCGAGCAGCGAAGCGCGGAGCCACGGGGATAGGCGGATGACACTCGATGAGCTAAAAAACCAAATTATTAGCAAATGCAGGGAATGTTTGCCGTTCTATAAAATTCCAAAGGTCATTATATTTTCAGATTATATCCCCGTAACTTCTACTGGTAAATACCAGCGAAATAAAGTGAAACATTTGTTTGAGGGATATAAAACGGTGCAGTTTAAAGAGAGTGGGAATAAATAATAGGGGATTTATGTTAAGTATTAAAATAACTTAAATCCGATAAAATTAGCGAAATTTCTTTATATTTCCCCTTTTATCAAAATTTTAAAATCCCTATATTTGAGGTCTTCTTATTTTTGCCGGTTTTAAAAGGAATTAAAATTAAAATAAAAATATATATAATTCAGAATAATGGCGGAGAAAACTATTAGCGAAAAAAAGCAGAAATCAACCACAAACGGTGCGCCAAAGGAAAGTTTAAAGTATGAATTTTTCAAGGAAACCGAAAAAAATCACGGTCTTTCCAATGAGCAAATGATACATGCTTACAGGTCAATGCTTCTTACAAGATTTACCGATGACAGAATAGATACCTTAATAAAACAGGGTAAAGCTACATTTTTAATATCCGGCTCGGGCCATGAGGCAATCCAGGTAGCTTTAGCAATGGCTATGCAGGCAGGTAAAGACTGGTTTTTTACATATTACAGGGATAACGCTATAGGGACAACGCTTGGACTCAAGCCAAAAGATATTTTCAGGCATATAATGGGCCGTGCAACTGATTCGTTTACAGGAGGCAGGCAAATGCCCATGCATCTTGGCAGTAAGGAGCTCAGAATGCCCACAGCTTCATCTCCCACAGGGTCACAATACCTGCAGGGTGTTGGTGCTGCTTTAAGCGCTGTTTACCGCGATACTGATGAAATCGCGTACGTTGGTGGTGGTGAAGGCTCTACTTCCGAAGGAGAGTTTTTTGAATCTATTAACTGGGCTGCAAGAGAAAAATTACCTACCATTTTCTGCATTCAGAATAACCGTTTTGCGATCTCCGTTCCAATTGAGCAGCAAACTGCAGGCGGTTCCGTATATAAAGTAGTTGCAGGATTTGAAGGCTTACACCGCTTTCATATTGATGGAACAAATTTCTTGGAAAGCTTTGCAACGGCAAAAGAAGCTGTTAGACTGGCAAGAGCAGGTGAAGGCCCTTCGATGATATATGCCGATGTTGTAAGGCTTCGTTCGCATTCGGCTTCAGATTCACAGGAAAAGTACAGGTCTAAAGAAGAGATAGCGAAAGACAAGGAAAGGGACCCGATAGTAAAACTTGAGCATGTGTTGGTTGAAAGAGGAATACTAAAAGAAGAAGATATCCAAAATATGCGGAAAGAAATTTCCGAATTAGTTTCAAAAAGTGCTGATGAGGCTTACGCTGAACCCGGTCCCGATGCAAAAACCATTGAGGAAAATTTATTCTGTCCTCCCGATAAGCAGACAAAAATTGATTATGAAGCTTCTGCACCATCCGGTGATCCAATTGTAATGGTTGATGCAATTAACCACGCTCTCCACGAGGAAATGGAGAAAAATCCGTTAATGTTGGTTTACGGTGAAGACGTTCAGGATGGTAAAGGCGGAGTGTTTACAGCAACAAAAGGACTTTCAACAAAATACGGTGTAAGAAGATGTTTCAACTCACCGCTAGCCGAAGCTTCAATAGTAGGGACAGCAGTTGGTGCAGCTCTTACAGGTTTAAAGCCTGTTATTGAGATACAGTTTGCAGATTATATCTGGCCGGCTATGATGCAGATAAAGGATGAGCTTGTGATGTACCGCTATCGTTCCAATGGCCAGTTTGAATGTCCTGTGACTATTAGGGTTGCAACAGGCGGATATATCGGCGGAGGCCATTACCATTCACAAAATATAGAGGCAATTTTTGCTAAATGCCCCGGACTCTATATAGCTTATCCTTCAAATGCTGCAGATGCAAAAGGGTTGTTAAAAACAGCATGCCAGATAAAAGACCCGGTAATGTTTCTTGAACATAAATTTTTATACAGGCAGGGTTATGCTAAGTCGCCCGAACCTGATGCAAATTATTATTTGCCGTTTGGTAAAGCAGCCGTAAAAAAAGAAGGCAGCGACCTGACCATTGTAACATACGGAGCAATGGTTGAAAAAGCGCTTAAAGCATCACGCGAGCTTGAAAAGAAAGGCTCCGGAGTTGAAGTTATTGATGTTAGGACCATTGTTCCTTTAGATATAGAAACAATATTGAAATCGGTTAAGAAAACTGGTAAAGTAATAGTCTTCTATGAAGATACTAAATTCATGGGATTTGGCGCGGAAATTGCATCTCAAATTGCTGAAAATGCTTTTGAATATCTTGATGCCCCGATAAGACGTGTTGCAGGGCTTCATGTTCATATTCCATTCCATCCCAATCTTGAATCGACAGCATTACCGCAAGATAGCTGGATATTAAAAGCAGCAGAAGATTTACTGGCTTTTTGAAAAATAGCGAAATAGTGAAATAAAAAAATAGTGAGATTGTTAAGTAAATTTTAAGGTGAGAAAAGTTCTTTTTCTCACCTTTTTTAATTATTAGTCAGAATCACTGATTAAGCAGATTTAAGGATTACACAGAAAAACCAGAATCACAAAAAATGGAGAAAGATTTTAAGTATAAAGAAATAACCCAGAAAATTATTGGAGCAGCTTTTGAAGTTCATAAATTTTTAGGAAATGGATTTCAGGAGATTATTTATCAAAGAGCACTGGCTTATGAATTATCAAAATCTGAATTAAATTTTTTGCGAGAGGTTGAGCAACCGATATTTTACAAAGATTTAGAAGAACAAATTGGCACAAGAAGAGCAGATTTTATCATTGAAGAAAAAGTTTTAGTCGAATTAAAAGCCATAAGCGAACTTGAAAATGTACACCTTGCCCAGGTACTAAACTATCTAAGGGCATATAGACTTGAAGTGGGTTTACTTATCAATTTTGGTTCGTCAAGTCTGACTTTTAAAAGGCTTGTTTTAACAGATAAAATGAAAGAATCACAGAATGTGAATCTGCGGAATCATTAAATCTGATAAATCTGTGATTCAGATAATTAAAGATTTAATATAAGAATGAATCCTATAATTTCAATATCAGGTATACGAGGAATTTTCGGTTTATCATTCACTCCCGAAAATATAATGAAATATACTACAGCCTTTGCTAATTATATAAATAATAAACGAGTTGTAATAGGCCGCGATGGCAGGCTGAATGGCGATATAGTTGAAAAGCTCATTGAATCAACTTTGCTTTTTAATGGGTGCGAAGTTATTAACTTAGGAATTGCTCCAACTCCAACAATATCTCTTGCCGTTGAGACTTTAAAAGCCAATGGCGGTATTGCTATAACTGCATCGCATAACCCGCAGGAGTGGAATGGAATGAAATTTATAAATGGTAAAGGAATATTTTTTGATGCAGATGAGAATAAGGAATTTCAATCATTCTTTGAAAAAGAAAATGTAAATCTGGTTTCATGGGATAAAGTAAGGCAGGTTGAATATTACCCCGGGTTTGCTAATTATCATATTAAACGTGTTCTTGGAATTAATCTGATAAATCTTCATAAAATCAGAAAAAGAAAATTTAAAGTTGTTGTTGACTGCGTAAATTCATCTGGTT
>DASXTZ010000480.1:0-4962 GCA_036505135.1 Ignavibacteria bacterium | reverse complement strand
CGTATCCCCTTGCATTGTAGTTATTAGCTGTTATGGAGCCCAGCTTGATGGCCGAATCGAAATCCTGGAGAGCAAACTGAAATTGTCCTGTATTTAAAAATACATAACCGCGGTTTATGAATGCATCGGCCAGCTTAGGATCAAGGCGTAATGCAACATCAAAATCGGCAAGTGCATCAGCGTATCGTTTCATATTTGAAAGTGCATAGCCGCGTGAGTTAAAATATACGGCATTATTGGGGTTCATCTCAATTGCCTTTGAAAAATCTTCAACAACCTTATCATATTTTTTTAAATTTATGTATGCAAACCCGCGGTTTGAGTATGCATCTTCATATTTGGGGTTAAGCTCAATAGCTTTGTTGTAATCCTTTACTGCTTGTGTGTAGTCATTAAGCAAAGCATAGGCGTAACCTCTTCTATTAATATATACGGCATTTTTAGGATCTTTTGCAACCGCTTTTTCGTAGTCTTCCATTGCTTTGCTGTAATCACTCATTGATATATATGCATATCCGCGCGCATCAAAAAACCTTGCTGTATCCGGACTGATATCAATTGCCTCACTTAGATCCTCTATGCCTTTTTGCAGATTATTTTTTGAAACATATAAAATACCGCGGTAATACCATGCAGTTGAATTTTTCTTATCCAGCTCTATTGCCGCAGTGAATTCTTTTTCAGCCTCGTCAAGCTTCCCCTTATTAAATGCCTCTATTCCTGATTTTAGATTTTTATTTGATTCTACGGGATTACCTGGTTTGCAGCCTCCAAGGGCCATAATAAGAATTGCTAAACCAACTATTAACTGCTCTTTGCTCATCTTGATATTATCTCTATATTTGTTAAATTTACGGTTTAAATTATCAAAAATAATTGCTAAATTGTTATCACTAAAAACGTGTAATGCCTTAGTTCTAAGCGTTAGCGAAGACCACGCAGTAGCAGTATAGCTAATCTCATTAAAAAAACAATATTTTTGAAACCCTTCCTGCCTATCCACGACTCCAACGGGTCGTTGACTCGTGGAGCAGCAGGCAGGCGCTTCGCTCAGGGTTTCCAAATTAAAGTACACTAATAAACGTTATAAAATGTCGAATTATAAAGCAAAATACATTATTTCACTTCTAATTTTACTGGGTTTAGCCGCTGCCTGCACAAGACAAGAAAAAGATAAGCAAAGCACTGAGAAGCAGCAGCAAACAAAAGATACGGTTAAGATAAATAAAGACCAGTATCGTGTTGCAGAGATATTTACCGATAGCAAAGACCAGATAATAGACTTAATTCAGGGTCCGGCAACTTTTGAAATAATGTACCAGGGTGACTCGCATTTTAGAGCAACATTAATGTACCCTGATGGAAGAGTAGTTGCAGTCCTTGCTGAAGTTGACGGCAGCTATAAAGGGAAAAAGAAAATCGATATCCCTGAAACAACTGCTTATATTCTTGACGTAAATTGCAAAGGGCAGTGGTCAGTTTACAGAGAATAATTACTTTATCAGCGGCCTGATTTTATTAATTTTCGGACGAAGCTCTCCTTCATAAGCAGGATTAAGTATTATAGCCTGTTCCCAGTCTCTTGCAGCCTCTTTAAATTTTCGCTGCGCAAGATATGATGTACCACGGTTATAGTATACTTTTGCCAGACGCGGGTCCTTCATGACAACCGTGTCATATTCCATTACGGCGCTGTCATATTTTCCGCGGATATCATAAATGTTTCCTTTATTAAAATTTGCAATAGTATCGTTTGGTTTTAGCTCAAGAACTTTTTGGTAATCCCACATTGCCGAATCATAAATCTTAAATCTTTCATAAGCATTGCCCCTGTTCATGTAGGCAGAATGGTTGCGGGGATTCCTCTTTATATACTCATTATAATCCGAAATTGCTTCTCGGTACAATTTTATGTTCTGGAAATGGTTACCTCTGTCAAGATATGGCCCAGGTCTGAGCGGGTGTTTTCTTATAAGCTCATCAAGTTCCTGGAATGCTTTTGTATTCCATACCTTATATATGCTGTCCCGCGGAATGCTGTATCCCCTGTGATATGATTCAAGCGAATCCCTGTAATTAAAATTACCTGTGCCGTATATATCAGTGCTGTCTCTTCTGTGTATGAACATGCTTGTATCAATAAGCTCTTTAATAATCAGGTCATACTTAGCCTGGTCAATGCTGTCTTGTTCCTTTTTCTTTTCGGTCTCCGATTTCTTTGAGCAGCCGCTGGCTATAACAATGATTGCAATCAGGATATACAAAATTGTGGCTACAAATAAAAACTTTCGCATTTTTTATTAATTTTCCTTACCGGTTAATTGTATGTGATTCTTCCTGCCTGCAGCAGGCAGGTGGCCGTTAGACCTGTAGGAATGCGTGCAAATATACGAATTTTATTAAATTAATTTTATGAAACTTTTGGAATTCGCAATATTTATATAAAAATTGAAAGGATTAATACCATAAGCACGGTAATTAAAAGACTCGCAGAATTACCTCATCCCTTAACCTCTCTCGTAATAGGAGAAGGGAATTGTTCATCAAAATTTTCGTTTTTGCCCACCTCTCACTTTGGAGGGAGAGACTGAAGTTGAGGGGTTATTTATTTTCCAGCTTTTTATTCTTCCGTAAAGATTCTTTTTCAAGATTCTTCTTATAGCCGATCATTTTCTTAAGCAATGCCTTATTGTTTGCAGCAAGAACCTGCACTGCTAAAAGCCCCGCATTTTTGGCTCCCCCTATTGCAACAGTTGCTACAGGAACACCGCCAGGCATCTGCACAATTGAAAGAAGCGAATCCAGTCCATTTAGGGTTTTTGATGGAATGGGAACCCCGATTACGGGCAGCGGGAAATGCGCTGCTGTTACCCCTGCCAGGTGAGCCGCGCCTCCTGCCCCTGCAATTATTACTTTAATACCCCGCTTATGAGCACTTGACGCATAATTTGCAGATAAATTTGGAGAGCGGTGTGCCGATAAAACTTTTATTTCGTATGCTACGCCGAATAATTTAAGAATATTTGCCGCCTCCTGCATAATTGGAAGGTCAGAATCGCTTCCCATAATAATTCCAACAACCGGATTACCAGATTTCATTTTTTTTTAAAAGTAATTTAGTGACAGCCCGAGCATTCGGGGATTAGTATTAATGCTAATATCAAGCCTTCAATTTGTATTTGTGAACAAGCTCAAGAACTTCGCCGACTGCATCTTCGTTATTTGTTGACTGTGTAACATAATCGGCTTTGCGTTTAAGCTCAGGAATTGCATTCTGAACGGCAATGTTATATGCACCGTAATCAAACAAAGGCATATCATTGTGCCAATCGCCTATCACCGCAACATTTTGTCTTCTCAAACCGAGATATTTCACAAGCCTTTTTACACTTCTAAGCTTATCCGATTCCTTTTTCTTTATTGTAAGAAGATAATATTCATATGTTGGTGATTTTGTAACGTTTATTGAAACACCAATTGTGTGCGGGAATCTAATATTATCCCTTATTGCCCTTAAGCTTGCCTTATCTTCGCAGAAAACCAGTATTTCAAGTATCTCATCAACTTCGGAAAAATTTTCAACTTCTTTAACCGGAGCATTTAGCTTTGTATATTCTCTAACAACCGCATTGCGGGGGGTTACAAATAAATTATGCTCATCGCACATTGTTACCTTGCCATAATTGTTTTCTGCAAGCTTTATAATTTTATCAATGAGCTTTCTTTTTAAAGTACCCTTGAAAACAACATTCCCTTTTAAATCCTTTATCAAGGCGCCGTCAAGAGTAACAAATGGAATCGTAACATCAAGCTCTTCTGCTATGTGAGCTGAATAATTGTATGAACGCGCTGAGGAAAGCGTGCAGAATATGCCCAGCTTTTTTAGCTCACCTGCTAAATGAAGCGTTTTTTTACCTACCTTGCCATACATATCAACAAGTGTGCCGTCAATATCTATTACGATTAATTTTATTTCTTTCAATTGGTGAATCATTAAATAATATAACGTTAATAAAGATTAAATAAAGAGGATTTATAATAAAGATTACAGATCCCCACAGCCCGGGCAAATTTAGCTATCTGTGCAATCAAAATAAATTCATTTATATCACGTATGTAGTTTATTTAAACTAAAGCATCTGTAATATAGTAAATTTTTCAAAGCTTAATGCTTTATAGGGGCAGGTTTTCCACTGATTCTTAAGCTCACATTTCGTAAATTTGTAACAATATGAAGTATAATTTTCAGGAAATAGAGCGGAAATGGCAGAAATTTTGGGAAGATAATAAGACCTTTAAGGCTGAAATTGACCATTCCAAACCCAAATATTATGTGCTTGATATGTTCCCTTATCCATCCTCCGAAGGATTGCATGTAGGACACCCGGAAGGATACACGGCCACCGATATTATTTCGCGTTATAAAAGAATGACAGGTTTTAATGTTCTTCATCCGATGGGGTGGGATTCATTCGGCCTGCCCGCAGAACAGTATGCCGTTAAAACGGGAATTCATCCGCGAATTACAACTCAGAAAAGCATCGATAACTTTAAAAGACAGCTAAAGTCCATTGGATTTTCTTATGACTGGGATAGGGAATTTGCAACAATGGACCCGAAATATTATAAATGGACACAGTGGATTTTCCTGCAGCTTTATAAAAAAGGTTTAGCCTACCAGGCAGAAGTGCCCGTGAACTGGTGCCCTGAACTTGGAACTGTTCTTGCAAATGAAGAAGTACCCGAACAACTGGAAAAAGGCTATACTGTTGAACGACGCCCGATGAAACAATGGATGCTGAAGATAACAGAATATGCCGAGCGTCTGCTCATTGACCTTGATATGCTCGATTGGCCTGAAAGCACAAAAGAAATGCAGCGCAACTGGATAGGAAAATCAGAAGGCGCAAAGGTTAAGTTCCGCCTCACCCCAGCCCTCTCAAAAGGAGAGGGTCAGGGAAG
>DASXTZ010000479.1:0-2119 GCA_036505135.1 Ignavibacteria bacterium | reverse complement strand
TGTTATACGCTCCTGAGAAACAACGGTAGGTTTGTCGTCAGTGAGTTTAAGCCGCTCCCGCATCTGTTTCATAGCTTCAAATGTTTCCGAAGCTATAATAAAGCCCAGCTGAGAGGCAAATCTGCATGCACGCATAATTCTTAGCGGATCATCATCAAATGTTTTGTATGGTTCAAAAGGCGTTCGAAGAATTTTATCTTTTAAATCTTTTTGGCCTCCGAAATAATCTACTATATCATTTTTATCATCATTTAATGATACAGCGAGTGCATTTACCGTAAAGTCTCTCCTTGAAAGATCATCTTTTAAATCGGAAAATTCCACAATGGGTTTTCGTGAGTCTTTGCGGTAGCTTTCTTTTCTGGCCGACGCAAATTCTATTTTAATAGGTTCATTTTCATTTTCAAAATTTGCAAGGCTTAAAAGCGCTGTCCCGAATTTATCATAAACTGCGGCTAGCTGTGTATTGAGACTTTCAGCAGTTTTCTCTGCAAAGTCGATAGCATTTCCTATAATCGTTATATCAATATCGGTATCTTGTTTCCCAAGCAATTTATCGCGCACATAGCCGCCAACAAGAAAAGCCTGAATATTTTCTTTTCTGGCAATTGCTGCAATTTGCTTTACAATCTTATTTGAGTTTATGAAATCCATCATAACTTATGGAACGACGATAATCGAACGATAGGAAACTTAATGCATCAATATTTCGTCCCGATAAATCGGGAGCTCAGGATTAAAAAGTTATTTTATTATCTTCATAATTCTATCGGCTACTTCAACTGCCTGCTTCCCTTCTTCAAGGGTTACTTTAACAGGTTTATCTTCCAGAATACTGTTAAAAAAAGTTTCAAGCTCATTTTTTATCGGATTTATATTTTCTGTATCTATCGGCGGCTCCTCATAAATAATTTTTTTAGTATCTGAAACTGGATATGTTAAGCCTTTCGATTCCGTGTTTAGTTCCACAAGCTTAAAAACTTCAGATTTATTATTTAAAAAGTCGATTGAAATATAGGCATTTGGCTGGAAAATTCGCATTTTTCGCATTTTCTTCAAAGATATCCGGCTGGAAGTTACATTAGCAACGCATCCGTTGGAAAAAGTAAGCCTTGCGTTTGCTATATCAATATTATTTGAAATAACGGACACTCCATTTGCATCGATTTTCTCAATAGGTGATTTAACCAGATTTAGAATTATATCAATATCATGTATCATTAGGTCCTGTATGACTGAAACATCGGTTCCACGCGGATTGAACTGAGCAAGCCTGTGAGACTCAATGAACATTGGTTTCAGTTTATATGAGCCAAGTGAAGTTAAGGCCGGGTTAAAGCGCTCAACATGCCCTACTTGTATCTTCACATTTGTTTTCTTTGCAAGATCAATCAGGGTTCCTGCCTCTTTAAGCGAGCTTGTTACAGGCTTTTCAATAAATAGATTAATATTTTTTTTAAGAGCCTCTTTTGCTGTTTCATAATGAGAAGGAGTTGATGTAACTATAATTAGCGTATCAATTTTACTTAGTAATTTTTCCAGTGTATCAAAGGCTTTAACATTGTATTTATTTGCAGCCCCATTGGATTTAGCTGTTTCAATATCATATACACCAGCAAATGATATGTTAGTATCAGAGGAAGCTATTTCACTAAGCAGGCGTGCATGTACATTGCCAAGATGTCCGCATCCTGCCAGTCCTATATTTAATTTTTGTAAAGACATAATTTATCAAGTATTTATATTATCTCTAAAGTAGCGCGGTGCATTAAAAATACTCCAATTAAAGTGATTATTCCACCTATAATAAAATAGAACGATATTGGTTCATTTAAGAACAATACGGAAATCAAAACTGTAAGCACAGGAGCTATGTTATTAAGGGTTGTCAGCCTGCTTACTTCATTTGTTTTTAAAGCGTAATACCATGCGAAATATCCAAAGTATGAAACCAAAACAAGAAAAATATATCCTGTAATACCTTTATATGTTAGATTTTGCAGAGTGAAATTATGCAGGTCATAGATAAGAAAAGGTATATTAAAAAATGTCCCCCAAATAAATGCAAATGTAGAAACTTTCAAAGCGCCGTACTTATCGATAAGTTTTTTCCCGAATG
>DASXTZ010000478.1:0-3216 GCA_036505135.1 Ignavibacteria bacterium | reverse complement strand
TAGGTATTGTAGAAGATGAAGGAATAGTTGCTCTCGATATTTCAGGTATTATTTCTAATTTAGGATATGAAACAGCCTTTATTACTGATTCAGCAGAAAAGGCACTATTAAAAATAATTGAAGATGCCCCTGATGTCGTTTTAATGGATATTGAGCTAAAAGGAGATATGAATGGCTTACAAGCAGCAAAGAAAATTAAGGAGATTCATAACATTCCTGTAATTTTCTTAACTGCATTTGAGGATGAAAACACTATTTCGAGGATTAACGAAGTAAATAATGAAGGGTATATAGTTAAGCCATTTGAGGATGCAATGCTTAAAGAAGCGCTGGTAAAAGTATTGCGTTAATATATTCCATTGTTAGTGTGGGTTATTGTCCCGTTTTCTCCAACTGCCCATCCATTGTAGTAATCGGCAAAAAAAATGTTACGAAGGAAATTACCGGTTGGACTATAAACATTTTCCCAGTTAGTTCCTCCATTACTTGTTCTTATAATTGTGCCAAAGTCACCGGCTGCCACACCGGTTAATTCGGAAATAAAAAATAAAGAGCTTAGCCACGATGCAGAGCCTGAATTCGATACAATCCAGTTATCTCCTTTATTAGTAGTTTTTATTATCGTTCCGTTTGCTCCGGAGGCAAAACCCGTTGAATCATTTACGAACCTGATGCAGCTTAGATTTGAGGAAGTCCCCGTAGGAATCAAGCTCCAAAAACTTCCATTATCGTTAGAATATAAGATAGTTCCTGTTGTGCCTGCTGTAAAGATTTCAATTGATGAAGAAAAGCTTATTGAATATAAGTCAGATGATGTTGGTACTGTTAGTAACTGCCAGCTATCTCCTGAAGTTGTGGTTTTAAGTATTGTTCCGCCATATCCTGTAACAAAACCTGTATTGATATTCCTGAATAAAATGCTTGTCAGAATGTTAGTGGCACCGGTTGTTATTGATTGCCAAGTATTTCCGCCGTTTATTGATTTATAGATCGAACCCTGATCTCCGCAAACTAGGCCTGTAAAAGAATCGAAAAAAAATACTCCGCCTAAATTATTTGTATTGCTCCCGATTTTTTTATTAATCCAGGTTGCACCGCCATCTGTAGTTTTTAAAAATTTTCCCGAGTCAACAGGGAAAGAATTTCCGACTGCAAATCCCGTATATAAATTAATAAATTGAACTGATTTTAGGTTATTTGTGACACCGCTATATTGTATGAACCAGCCTGAATCAGCTGGAGGAGGATTGGTTTCATTATCATTATCGCATCCTAGAAATGTAAGTGTTAGTAATGCAGATAAAGATAGTATATATGTGAAAAACTTCATTTATAAAATTATATAACCATTCTCTGGAATTCTGTGCATAAAAAAGCCCTACAAGAAGGCCCGGTAGGGTTTATGTTAAAATAAGTATATGAAAAACTTAAAGCAAAAGAAGCAGGAGGGCAAATATAATAAGCAAAGTTATATTAAATTTTTGTTTGCTAATAAAAATTTCCATTAATAGACCCTTGTCCTATTATAGTTACCGTAAATATGGGGGAACTGGCTACCTAACTCAATCCCCTGTATACGGTATAGTTGCATAAAATTACCAAATTTTAAGCTTTTTCATTGTAAGGAAGTTACGAAAAATCTATATTTGTTAATATGAAATTTAGTGATTTCTTCGTTCCAACTCTCCGCGAGGTTCCATCTGATACAGTCATAAAGTCACATATATTAATGGTTAGGTCGGGAATGATCAGGCAGCTGACAGCAGGTGTTTATTCATATCTGCCTTTAGGTATCAGAGTTTTCAAAAAAATTGAAAATATCGTCAGGGAAGAAATGAATGCGATTGGGGGAAACGAGTTTTATCTTCCTGCTTTATCGCCAAACGCGCTATGGGCCCAGACCGGTAGGTTGGAAGACTATGGAGATGACATCTTCAGAATAAAAAACCGGGAACTGGTGCTGGCACCGACACATGAGGAAGTTTTTACTTCAATTGCGAAGCCTAATTTAATTTCATATAAAAACCTGCCGCAGATATGGTACCAAATACAAACAAAATTCAGGAATGAACCCAGACCCCGAGGAGGTGTATTACGAGTTAGGCAATTTACAATGAAAGATTCTTATTCCTTTGACGCGACTTGGGAAGGGTTAGATGTTTCTTACAATAAACATGATAAAGCATACAGAAATATATTTACAAGGTGCGGATTAAAATTTTTTACTGTTTCAGCGTTCAGTGGTGCTATGGGTGGAAGCCAGTCAGAAGAATTTATGGTAGAGACTGATTCAGGAGAAGATAGTGTTGCAATAAGTGAAGATGGAAGGTATGCATCCAATGTCGAAGTAGCGGTTTCTTATGTTGAGCTTATTGGCCGCAGAAATACTAATTTACCAATAGAAGAATTGCATACCCCAAATGTGAAATCTATCGATGAACTTGCTGTTTTCCTTAAAATTGCGAATAAATCGAGGCTCGCTAAATCAAGAGTATTTGTTGTTCCTTCAAAAAATCCAAATCAGCTATTAAATTTTGTGCTGGCCCTTGTGTGTGGAGATGACGAGGTAAATGAGCCTAAACTTCAAAATTTATTTCCAGGTATTCGGTCAGCTCATCCTGAGGAGCTTGAAAATATTTCAGGTGCGGATGCAGGTTCAATTGGGCCTATTGGATTTAAATCTAAAGATGTTGTAATAATTGCAGATCTTCGGCTTAAAAATGCAGATGAATTAATAAGTGGTTCAAACAAAAATAATTATCATATAAAAAATATTGATTTAGATAGAGATGTTAAAAATATTAAGTATGAAGATATAAGAGTAGTCAAAGATGGTGAATTAACATTGGATAAAAAATCAAAAATCCGAATAACAAAGGCAATAGAAGTCGGGCATATATTTAAATTAGGCACTAAATATACAGAAGCATTAGGAGTTAGGTATTTAGATGAAAACGGGAAGGATAACATTATTATAATGGGAAGCTATGGAATAGGAATCGAAAGAATTGCCGCAGCATATATAGAACAAAACTCCGATGAAAATGGCATGATATGGGGCGGGGAGATTGCTCCTTTCCAGGTTGAAATTATAAGTATTATCGGGAAAAATGGAAATGTTAAAAGAGAGGCTGATAATATTTATTCAGCTTTAATAAAAAAAAATATTGAAGTATTTTACGATGATAGAGATGAGCTGAGTCCCGGTGTTAAATT